>CACYYH010000044.1:0-11171 GCA_902778565.1 uncultured Eubacteriales bacterium | reverse complement strand
ATAACGGTAAAACACAATTCATTACAATGGCAGGAGTGATAGCTGCCGCATACGTGGTGCTGACCTTCATAGCCCAGACTGTGGGACTGGCCAGCGGCGCCATACAGTTCAGGCTTTCTGAAGTCCTGACCATACTTCCCATGTTCACCACTGCAGCCATTCCGGGCCTTGCGGTGGGCTGTGTCCTTGCAAACATACTCACAGGCTGCGCTCTGTGGGACGTTGTGTTCGGCTCCATAGCCACGCTTCTCGGGGCACTGGGAACACATCTCCTCAAGAAGACGGAGAACCCTTATCTGGGATGTCTGCCGCCCATTATCTCAAATATGCTGATAGTGCCTGCAGTCCTGATGAAAGTATACGGAGCTCCGGAGAGTTACTGGTATCTCATGCTGACAGTAGGTATAGGTGAAGTGGTGTGCTGCGGCGTGCTGGGTGTGATCTTTTATAAGGTGATAAAAAAGAGAAAACTCTTATAATAAATTGAAAGGTATTGCAGAATGAAAAGCGTTCTGAAAAAAGAAGAAAACTACTCCGTATCCGAATGGTCCGGAGGCAAGACAAAGGAACTTGCGATATATCCTCCGAAATGCCGCTATGCGGACAGAGATTTCATATTCAGACTGAGTTCGGCCACGGTGGAACTGGATGAGTCGGACTTCACTGCGCTTCCGGATTATAACAGAGTGCTGATGGTCCTCAAGGGAAGCGTTGTACTTACCTATGACGGTAAGAGAAGCGTGCATCTGGACGAACTGGAGCAGGACAGCTTTGACGGAGGCTGGACCACCAAGAGCTTCGGAAGGATCACGGACTACAACCTGATGGTCAGAAAGGGCTGTGACGGCAAGGTGGACATCATCAGACCGGCCATGGATGCAACTGAGGTGGAAAACACTCTTGAGTCCGGGCACAAGTTCAGGATCCACGCTCTTTACTGTAAAGAAGGCTACTGCATAGTGAACGCAGGCGGAGAGCAGAAGATGATCTCTAAAGGCCAGCTTTTCCTGATGGATTTTGGCGACGAAGAGCCGGCGTATTCCATCATGGGTGACGGCGTAGTGATCAGATCCCAGGTAGGTCATGATTGCGAGATCCCTGCCGTAGATGAGAGCGAGCCGGTAAAGGCAGAGGCTCCTGTCAGAGAGGAAACGACTGCGAGTCAGGAAATCCCGGGAGTTGAAGAGAGGGCATGGCCTTTCAGAAGAACTGTGGAAAGGGAGACCGTCGATATTTCCGGTGAATCCGTGCTTGACTATAAAGGCGGTTTTGCAGAAGACTTCAAGTGGTCTGTCATACTGGCAAATACCCAGTTCAGAGGAGCGAAAACTCTTTTCAAAAAACTGAACAATTACGTATATGACGATGAGCTCCACAGCAAGATCAATAAACTGGAAAAGCTATTTGTTACTTTCTTCGTGTTCATCCTGGTGCTGATGGCATTTCTCTCGATAGTGATGAGAGACGGTGATATGGACGAAAGTAAAGTACTTATGGTGATACTGGCCTGGTTTGTAATAGACAGTCTGGTGGTTTCGCCGTTGATATACTATATGGCTATGCCAAAACCCATCAAATCGCACATACACGATGTTGATAAGATGACAGAAGAAGAGACCGAAGCCGTTGAGTCTGCAAGAAATAAAAACGAAAGACTGGAAAGGATCCTTAAGAAATACAGTAATTCCGGAAGAAACGTCGGAACTGTGATCGCGGAAAAGGCAAGAAGGGAAAAAGAACTGGATGAGTAGACGTGAGCGCAGCTACAGAAACAGTGAGGAAAGAGAACAGAGGCGCACAGGCAGCAAAAAGTATAAGATCAATTGGGTAAGACTGGGGATTTTTATATTATTGGTCTTACTTGTGGTGTTTCTTTCCGTGAAATGCATTTCGGGCTGTGTGAGCAAAGGGGACTCTTCAGATCCGTCCAAAGGGCGGGTCAAGGAGAATATAGCCGATCCATCCACAATAGAATTAAAAGGCGATGAACCTCCCGCGGGAAATGACAGGAGTATCAGGGGCATACCTGAACTCAAAGACGTCCTGACGTATGATGACGGCGATCTGCTGGCTCTCGTAAACAAATATCACGGCGTTACCCGGGACTATAAGCCTGAAAACATGGTGGAAGTGGATATGTCTATGGCTGCATGGGACGGCATATACATCAAGAAGGAAGCCTATGACGCTTACGCCGAAATGTTTAACGATGCAGCGGCGCAGGGATATACGCTTTGCGTATGCTCCGGATACAGGACCTATGAATATCAGCAGGAACTCTTCCTCCAGAACCTTGAATCTCAGGGAGAGGAATATACGCACATGTTCAGCGCCTATCCGGGAAGAAGCGAGCATCACACGGGGCTTGCGATAGATATAACTTCACCTTCCATGGACTGGGCTCTCAGCCAGGACTTCGCCGAGTATCCGGAGGGACAGTGGCTGGATGAACATTGTCAGGATTACGGTTTCATACTCAGGTACCCCAAAGGGAAAGAAGACATTACGGGTTACGGTTACGAACCGTGGCACTTCAGATACGTGGGCAAGGATGTTGCAAAGGAGATAATGTCTAAGGGCATAACCTTTGAGGAGTATCTTGGAGAAGCATAAATTGTAGTTTTATACAAATGTAACAAAAAATGTTCACAAAACTTGTTGACAAATCACTAAAAGTTTGTTAACATCGCAGTATATTAATAATTGTTACTAAACCTTTGAAGGAGAAGTAAAACTGAGATACGAACTGCAGCGAGTCCCGGACGGTGTGAGCGGGATAGGAAACGGCTCAGAATAATGGGCTCCTGAGGGCGAGGGGAACGCGCAATTTGCGTCAGTATCTGAGACGTGGTTCCAACGTTAAGGGAAAGAGGTGTGATAGCACTTCGTAGAGAGGCATGCAGAGTATGCATGCAATCAAGGTGGCAACGCGGTAATTCCGTCCTTGACTGTGTCAGGGACGGATTTTTTGTACCGGGCATCCTCGCGAAAAGCATCACGGAAGATTATTTGTCAGGAGGAAAATGAAATGACAGACAACAAGAGAAATGACGTACCTTACAAGATTTATCTGAGCGAAGATGAGATGCCCAAGTATTGGTATAATGTGAGAGCGGACATGAAGACTAAACCCGCTCCCTTGGTAAATCCCGGTACCGGTCAGCCCATGAAGCCGGAGGAACTGCTTCCGGTATTCTGCAAGGAAGCCATTGACCAGGAGTTCGATAACGACACCGCATACGTAGAGATCCCGGAGGATATCAGGAACTTCTACAAGATGTACAGACCTTCACCCCTCACCAGAGCTTATTGCCTTGAAGAAAAGCTGGGGACTCCTGCGAAGATCTACTACAAGTTCGAAGGAAACAACACATCCGGATCCCACAAACTGAATTCCGCCATAGCTCAGGCATATTATGCCAAGCATGAGGGACTGAAGGGCGTTACAACTGAGACCGGAGCAGGCCAGTGGGGCACGGCACTTTCCATGGCTTGCGCATATCTGGATCTGGACTGCAAGGTTTACATGGTAAAGGTGTCATACGAGCAGAAACCTTTCAGACGCGAAGTAATGAGAACCTTCGGAGCGTCAGTAACACCTTCTCCTTCGATGGAGACCGAAGTAGGCAAAAAGATCCTGGCAGAGCATCCCGGAACCACAGGATCCCTTGGCTGCGCTATTTCTGAAGCAGTAGAAGCTGCCACCACAAGAGAGGGTTACAGATATGTGCTGGGCTCAGTGCTTAATCACGTACTGCTCCACCAGTCCATCATCGGTCTTGAAGCCAAAGCGGCGCTGGATAAATATAACGTTAAGCCTGATATTATCGTAGGATGTGCAGGAGGCGGCTCCAACCTCGGAGGACTTATTTCACCGTTTGTTGGAGAGATGTTGAGAGGAGAGAATGACTACAGGATCATCGCTGTAGAACCTGCATCCTGTCCGAGCTTTACCAGAGGCAAGTTCGCTTATGACTTCTGCGACACCGGAAACATTTGCCCTTTGGCCAAGATGTACACTTTGGGATCAGACTTCATCCCTGCACCCAATCATGCGGGCGGCTTGAGATTCCACGGCATGAGCCCTATACTTTCACAGCTCTATCATGATGGCTATATTGAAGCTGTTGCGGTTCCCCAGACGGAAGTCTTCGAAGCGGCAGAATACTTTGCGAGATGCGAAGGAATACTTCCTGCACCTGAGAGTTCACATGCTATCAAGGTTGCCATCGACGAAGCGAAAAAGTGCATCGAGACCGGAGAAGAAAAGGTCATCGTGATCGGCCTCACAGGAACCGGAAACTTCGACCTGGTGGCTTATCAGAAGTTCAATGACGGCATAATGGATGACTACGTTCCTACAGATGAGGAACTGGAAGCATCCTTCGCCAAACTGCCGAAGGTTGAATAAAACAACAGTATTGAATAAACGGAGCGCTCTCTTAAGAGGGCGCTTTTTGTTAAGGCTTTGTTAAAAAGTTTTCTTGAAATTGCAGTGTTTTTATGGCACAATTATAATGGCTGAAAATATGGGCCAATTGGCGATTCATATCATAAAGGAGACATATATGGAATATCAGGAAATCAAAAAAATGGAAATGGAAAAGGCGGAAGCCTTTATCGACATGATAAATAAGAGCGATGATAAGTATTACGTTTACAGAACCAGCAGACCCATCACAGATCTGAAGCATATGTTCAGAACTTCTGTTGAACTGTATGGCGACAACGTTGCTTTCCGTCAGAGATTCGTTAAGGGAGAGCCCTTCAAGGCCATCACATACAAGGAAGCTTATGAGCAGGTCAACGGACTTGGAACTTCCATGATGGAACTGGGACTTCACGGCAAGCGCATCGCCATCATCGGAGATACCTGCTATCAGTGGGCATCCACCTATCTGGCAGTTACCGGCGGCGTAGGCGTCGTAGTACCTCTCGACAAGGAACTCAGCGAGGAAGAACTGAAGCAGCTGATCATCAACTCTGAATCCGAAGCCATTTTCTTTAACAAGAGATTTGCTGATATGTTCAAGCGCATCAAGGATTCCGGAGACACCAAGCTGAGCGTTCTCTGCAATCTCAATGCAGAGGAGCATACCGAGGATATGTATTCATGGTCAAAACTTATTGAAGAGGGCAAGGCCATGGTAGCCAACGGAGACAGAAGATATCTGGACGCAGAAGTCATCGCTGACGAAATGGGCGTACTTCTCTTCACATCAGGAACTACCGGCATCGCCAAGGGCGTTATGCTTTCACAGACCAACATCTGCATCGACCTGATGAGCGCTCCTAACATCCTGAACGTTAACACCTGGGATATCTTCTTCAGCGTTCTTCCGATCCACCACACATATTGCTGCACCTGCGATTTCCTGATGCCTATCTATAAAGGCGCATCCATCGCTTACTGCGAAGGTCTGAAATACATCCAGAAGAACCTTCAGGAAGTAAGTCCTACCATGTTCCTGGGTGTTCCCCTCATCTTCGAGGCTCTCTACAAAGCCATCTGGAAGAATATCCGCAAGCAGGGCAAGGAAGCCACTGTCAAGAAGGTCATGGCGCTCAGCAAGAAGACAAAGAAGATCGGCATCGACCTTAACAAGATGCTCCTGAAGGACATCTATAAGGTATTCGGCGGCAGGATGAGAGTTCTGATCTCCGGAGGAGCAGCTATCGATCCCGCTATTCTCGAGTTCTTCAACGATCTGGGATTCGTGGCAGTTCAGGGCTACGGCCTTTCAGAGTGCGCTCCCATGGCAGCTCTCAACCCCGACCAGCACAAGTGGATGAGAAACGCTTCTGTAGGACATATCATGCCCGGCATGCAGGTAAAGATCATCGACAAGGCAGAGGACGGAGTAGGCGAGATCTGCATCAAGGGACCCAACGTAATGATGGGTTACTATCAGATGCCTGAAGAAACTGCAAAAGTCATCGTTGACGGCTGGTTCCTCACAGGAGACCTTGGATATACAGATGACGAAGACTTCATCTACATCACAGGACGTAAGAAGAACGTAATCATCACCAGAAACGGCAAGAACGTATTCCCTGAAGAACTGGAATACTATCTCGGAAGAGTCGATGCCGTGGCAGAATCCATGGTATGGGCTGAGCCCGATGAATCCGGACAGGATGACACCATAATAGCTTCCATCAGACCTGATATGGAGGTCGTAAAAGAGGCTCTGGGCGAGGAAAACGCCAATGACGAGGAAAAGGTCAAAGAGTATCTTTGGAAGTTTGTAGACGAGATCAACGAGGATCTTCCTCTCTTCAAGAAGATCAAGAAGATAAGCATCCGTCAGGAAGAGTTCGAAAAGAACACTGCTCACAAGATCAAGAGATTCGTAGAGTCCAATAAACAGTAGAACTAAAAAATCCCGGGGATGTGCTCCCCGGGATATATTAAAATAAAGCAGATATGAAACTTGAACTGATTGCGGCCACCACCTTCGGGCTGGAGGCTGTCGTACGGCGCGAGATAGAAGCGCTGGGCTACAAAATAATAAAGACCGAGGACGGCAGAGTCATATTTGAAGGATCCGAGAGAGCTATCGTCAGAGCCAACCTATGGCTGCGTTCAGCGGACAGGGTACAGATAAAAATGGCTGAGTTCAAAGCTCTGGAGTTTGAAGATATCTTTCAGAACGTCAAGGGCATTCCCTGGGAGGAATGGATACCGATGGAGGGTAACTTCATCGTGAATGCAGTATCCGTAAAATCAAAGATAAGTTCGGTGCCCGCCATCCAGAAGGTGGGGGAAAGGGCTCTCATCGACAGGCTCAGAGAACTGTATCCCATAGACCGTTTTCCGAAGACCGGAGCTGAATTTGACGTGAGGATATCCATCCATAAGGATATGGCAACGGTTACTTTGGACACCACCGGACCGGGACTCAATAAGCGTGGCTACAGACGCCTTATAGGCAAGGCTCCTCTCAAGGAGACCATGGCAGCCGCCATGGTGAACCTCAGCTTCTGGAATCCCGACAGGATCCTGGTGGACCCTTGCTGCGGATCAGGCACTATACCCATCGAGGCAGCCATGATCGCAAAGAACATCGCCCCGGGTCTGTCAAGAAGCTTTGCATCTGAAGAATGGGATGCTGTTCCTAAGAATATATGGAAAGAGGAGCGCGCCAGATCCTATAAAGAGATAAGATCTGATCTGGATCTTAAGATCTACGGCTCAGACATTGATCCTGCTGCCATCAAGATCGCAAAGGAGAACGCTGAAGAAGCGGGAGTGGGGGATCTGATCAGGTTCAGTGTGGCTGACGTAAGCGCTCTTAAGACAAAAGCCCTCTCCGGCGTAATGATCTCCAATCCGCCATATGGCGAAAGAATAGGAGACAGGGAAGCCATAGATCACATCTACGATTCATGGAAAAAGTTTTTCGGTGAAAATCCCACGTGGTCGCTGTTCGCCCTGACGTCTGACAAGACCATAGAAGAGAAAGTTTTTGGAAAACCTGCAGACCGCAGACGGAAATTATACAACGGACGAATGGAAGTCTGCTACTATCAATTCCACGGTAAAAAGCCCTGATTTGCAGGGCTTTTTTATTTGTCATAAAATGTATTTATATTCATACAATGAATAAAAATTAATATAAAAGAATATAATTAATGGGTTGTTAACAATCTTTTATTACTTTATAATGATGATGTAAGATGAAATCGATTAAGTTGATTTATATTTTGAAAGGAGAAAAGTTATGGTAAAAGGTATTCATAATTTTTCTGAGATCGGTAAACTGAACAAGGTACTCCTGCACCGACCCGGGCTGGAACTTGAAGCGCTTACCCCTTCGACTATCGAGAGACTTCTCTTTGATGACATTCCTTATCTGAAGATAGCTCAGGAAGAGCACGATAAGTTTGCCAACACACTGAGAGACAACGGTGTCGAAGTAGTTTACTACGTTGAGGAAGCCGGCAAGGCAATGTCCGACCCTGCTATCCAGATCCAGTTCGTAAACGATTTCCTTAACCTTTCCAAGATCAATTCCAAGGGCCTGAGACTGGCTATGACCCAGTTCCTTCTTGAGATGCCGCCTGAGGAAATGGTAAGAAAGGTTATCGCAGGAATCAAGAGAGAAGAAGTAGCCACCAAGGATGCAACTTCCCTTATGGACCTGGTAAGAGATGATTATCCCTTCGTATCCGATCCCATGCCTAACCTTTACTTCACCCGTGACCCGGGTGCCTGCGTAGGCGAGGGTATCAATATTCACCATATGCATACGGATGCCAGAAGAAGAGAATCACTCATCCTTCGTTACATCTACAGATATTCCAGAGATTTCGCCAAGGAAGGAGACCAGCAGTGGTATGACCTTGACGATAACTTCTCCATCGAAGGAGGAGACGTTCTCGTTCTTTCCAAAGAAATGGTAGCTGTAGGTCTTTCTCAGAGAACTACTATTTCAGGCTGCGAGAATTTCGCAAGAAATCTCCTGAAGAACTCCGACTTCAAGAAAGTACTTGCTTTCGATATCCCGAAGTCCAGAGCATTCATGCATCTTGATACAGTATTCACCATGATCGACTACGATAAGTTCACCATCCATCCGGAGATCGAAGGTCCTCTCGGAGTATACGAGATGACTCTTGACAAGAACGGCGAGCTTCAGTTCAAGTCTCTTAAGGACGAACTGCACAAGATCCTTGCTCTTGAGCTTGGTGTTCCTGCAGTTAAACTTATCAGATGCGGAGGCGGAGACCTTATGGCAGCTCAGAGAGAGCAGTGGAATGACGGTTCCAACACTCTTTGCATCGCTCCGGGAACAGTAGTTACATATGAGAGAAACTATGTAACCAACGAACTCCTCGACAAGGCCGGCATCAAGGTATTAAGCGTACCTTCAGCTGAGCTTTCAAGAGGAAGAGGCGGCCCGAGATGTATGTCCTGCCCTGTTAACAGAGACGATCTTTAATCGATTCCAGGACCCTGTGTTTATACGCAGGGTCTTTCTTTTACCTATATTGGTACGCGGTTTTTCTTTAAAGCTGGCATACAATATGGTATAATCCGTATATGAATATCAATATCGACAAAAAATCCAAGACTCCGGTCTACCTACAGATCGTCAATCAGCTGAAGGCACAGATCAAGCGCGGGGACATAATCGACGGATCCACGCTTCCTTCGGAGAGGGCGCTTTCCAAGATCCTGGGAGTCCACAGAAACACTATCATCAAGGTCTATAATGAACTTAAGGCCGAGGGATTCGTGGAATCCAGGCAGGGCGTAGGATATATGGTTTCCCTTGGGACGCAAGCGGGGCAGCGGGTTTCAAAAGTGGCATCTCTGGGAGAAGCCTCTGTCAAACGCATATCCAGCTATCCTAAACAGGTCAACTGGACCTTCGAGATCAAGGACGAATTCCTGGACAGAGAAAAGGCCTATGACAATCTTTTCCAGAGGTACAGCGATGACAGCAAGTATGCTCTGTCCAGCGGCTTTTCCATGCCCAGCGTGTACAAAAAGTCAGTGATTGCGGAAGATATAGCTGAGATCGTTGCCTACGAGGGAAAGACTCAGTATTTTTACAGCCCCTACAAAGGCGATGAAAATCTGAGGCAGCAGATCGTATCCTTCCTGAGCACCAAGGGGATCAAAGCTTCCATAGGAGAGATCCAGGTTGTGACGGAGACCAACCAGGCTATTGACTTTATAGCCAACCTTCTGATCAATCCGGGGGACGCAGTTATCTTGCCGGAGCCAGTATCGCCGGATACCTACAGGACGCTGATGCTCTCCAATGCAAAGATCTATACCGTGCCTGTGGATGAGAACGGCATGGATATAAGAGCGCTTGGCAACCTTATGGAGAGCGTGAACCCGAAGGCTGTGTTCATTGACTCCAGCTTCCATGATCCAACCGCAAGCTGTATCGGTAAAGAAGGCAGAAAAGAGATAGTGAATCTTTCCAACAGGCTGAGGATACCCGTAGTAGAGATCGATGCAGCTTCGGAACTCGTTTATGAAGGGGAGCACATAACTCCCATCAAGGCCCTGGATACGATGAATAACGTTATATACATTTACTCGTTTTCTCTTACCTTCGCTCCGGGCCTGTCGCTGGCTTTCATAGTGGCGGATAAAGAGGTGATCCGAAGTCTGAGTTACATCGTTTCAGTGCGATTCGTTGCGACGGACTGGATGACTCAGAAGCTTATGGCAAAATACCTTGAAGACGGTACCTACTACAGGAATATCGAGGTATTCAGGTCCAACTATGCCGAGAAGAGGGATCTGGTCTGCAGTTATCTGGACAGACTTAAGGACTGCGGAGTAGAGTACACCAAGCCAAGAGGAGGGGTGTACATATGGTGCAGGCTTCCTGAAGGCGTGGACTGCAAGGAATTCGTAAAAGAGGCCTATGCGAAGGATCTTCTGATCATCCCGGGATATATATTCTATCCCTTCAAAAATGGCGGAAGAGACTATGTGAGGATCAGCTATTCCTTTGAAAAGAAGGAAAAGATCGAAGAAGGTATGAAGGTATTTTGCGAATTGATAAGGGAAGTATCTGGTACATGATTTTTTGAGTAGTCTGGTACTTACTATTTATTACGGATATAGTAAAATTGTTATGGCAGTTAAAGTAAACTAATTTCATATTTTTAATAATAAAGGAGATAAAAAATGGCAGTTAA
The DNA here is from genome assembly GCA_902778565.1 of uncultured Eubacteriales bacterium. GTDB lineage: Bacteria > Bacillota > Clostridia > Peptostreptococcales > Anaerovoracaceae > RUG754. The sequence goes on along the minus strand of CACYYH010000044.1, from coordinate 500 downwards.
TCTTAAAGGAAGACATTTCTTAACACTCATGGATTTCACACCTGAAGAGATCCGTTACATGCTCGACCTCGCTCATGACCTTAAGGCTAAGAAGAGAGCAGGATTCGTAGGCGACACACTCAAGGGCAAGAACGTAGTTCTTCTCTTCGAAAAGACTTCCACCAGAACCAGATGCGCATTCGAAGTTGCAGCACTTGATGAAGGCGCACACGTAACTTTCCTTGACTCCAAGTCATCCCAGATGGGTAAGAAAGAGACCATCGCTGATACAGCTAAGGTTCTCGGCAGATTCTATGACGGTATTGAATACAGAGGATTCAAGCAGTCCGTAGTTGAAGAACTTGCAGCTAACGCCGGAGTACCTGTATGGAACGGATTAACTGACGTTGATCATCCTACACAGATCCTCGCTGACCTTCTCACCATCGAAGAGCACGTTGCCAAGCCGCTCAACAAAGTCAAAGTCGTATTCTGCGGAGACGTAAGAAACAACATGTCTT
>CACYYH010000043.1 GCA_902778565.1 uncultured Eubacteriales bacterium | reverse complement strand
TGCCAGCAGTTCTTCCCAGAGTTCGCGGTTTTCAATCGGCTGTTTTTTGGAGTTTTTCCAGCCGTTCTTTTGCCAGCCTACGTACCACTTGTCTCTGAAGCAGTTCATCACGTATGAGGAATCCGAGAACACTTCCACCACAAGGCCGTCGCGCTTCAGAGCTTTGAAGCCTTCGATCACCGCCTTGAGTTCCATGCGGTTGTTGGTGGTATTGGCCTCGCCTCCGTAGAGTTCCTTCACGTGCTCTCCGTACTCCAGAATGGTGCCCCATCCTCCGAAGTTCACGTCGCCCTGATTGTTGGCGCAGGCACCGTCAGTATATAGCTTAAGTACTGCCAAATCCTTACCTCTTTCTTTATTGCACGATGATGTCCGAAACGTCTATCTCCGATGCTTTTACAAACTTGAATTTCTCGCCGTTGAATATGTCATAGATGACCGGTACCACCAGGAGCGTCAGCAGTGTGGCGTAGATCAGTCCTCCGATGCATACCAGAGCTACCGGCTGCATCATATCCGTTCCGGCGGTCTTTCCGGTGGCCAGCACCACCAGACCCAGGATAGTGGTTATGGAGGTCATGAGTACGGGCTTCATACGTGTGGCTCCTGCGGTGATGATCGCCGCTCTCTTTTTCATGCCTCTGGCTCTCAGCTGGTTGGTGTAATCAACCAGCACGATACCGTTGTTTACGACTACGCCGTTAAGGATGATCAATCCTATCATGGACATGATGGAAACTTCTTTGTTAAAGATGAGAAGCGCCAGGAAGCCTCCGGTGAAGGCCAGCGGTATGGTGAACATTACGATGAAAGGCGACTTGAAGCTCTGGAACTGGGCTACCATTATCAGGTACACCAGAAGAACTCCGAGAGCCATCATCTTGACCAGATCTTCCATGGCATCCATGATCATCTCGTTCTCGCCGCTGAATTCATAGCGTACGCCTTCAGGAAGCTCAATGCCCGTGAGAGCGGTCTTGCATCTGTCGGTGAGGATGGTGATATTCTCTCCGTCTTCAGCCCTTGCAGATACAGTGATCATGGTCTGCTGATCTTTCCTGTTGATGGAAGGAAGGGTCTCGGTCTCCTGGACCTTGGCCACGTCTGATACCACAACTCCGTCAGCAAGCTTGAGATTCTTCAGGTCTTTCAAAGTAACTGTTTTAGCGTCCTTTGAGGAAACCACTACGTCGTAGCTGTCATTTCCAATGGTCATGGAGGTGGCTATGCTCTCCTCTGTCAGAGCCTTTGAGATCTCCATGTATATCTGGGCTACAGTGAGGCCGTGCTTCATGGCTTTGGACTTATCCACCATGAAATGGTACTCGGGCTGCGCATTCTGAAGTCCGTTGTTCACGCTCTTCACGCCATGTACCTTTTCCAGTTTCTCGCCCATGATGCGGGCCGCATCCTGCAGCTTATTGTTATCAGTTGAGTACAGCTCGATGCTTACGCCCTGGCCTCCCAAAGCCGTGGTGTATTCGGTGATGGAAGAGGAACTCAGCACTTCCACCTTGCAAGGCAGGTGCTTTGTCTTTTCGGCGATCTCATCGGCGATCTCCTTTCCTGACTTCTCCACCTCAGTATCTATTACCACGTAAAGGCTTACGGTGGAGGTAGAGGTCTCTCCTGTAAGCGCACCTATACCGCCTGTGGTGGAAAGCATTCCGCCTGCAGTCTGTACTCCCTCCACCTTCTTCATGATGGCGAGGGCTTCGTTGGCAGCCTCTGCAGTCTCCTCTACGGTGGCATCCTCATCATTCATGGTCAGGGTACCCGTCATCTGAGGAGTGGACATATCAGGAATGAATATGAATCCTTTTGCCAGGGACGTCTGGACGCTGAATACCAGAAGCACTACGGTCACCAGCAAAATAAGGAATTTGTGATTGAGGTTCCAGTTGAGGACTCTCTTGTATATATCTTCCAGTTTTCTGTGAGCTCTGCTCTCCTTTTTAGGCGGCTTTTTGAACATTCTGGATGCCAGCGCAGGTACGAGAGTAAGGGCAACCACAAGGCTGGCGCCAAGGGCAAAGGTCAGGGTCAGAGCCATATCGCTGAAGAGCTGTCTGGTGAGACCCTGTACGAAAACGATGGGCGCGAATACACAGACAGTGGTCAGAGTCGACGAAATGATGGCGGCTCCTACTTCTTTGGCTCCTGCAACCGCAGCACGCTTGGGATCTATGCCCAGACGGCGCAGTCTGAAGATGTTCTCGATGACAACTATGGAGTTGTCCACCAGCATACCTACCGCCACAGCGAGACCCGACAGGGAGATCAGATTGATGGTGACCCCTGAGAAGTACATGAGCACGATGGCGAAGGTCAAACTGATAGGAATGCTGAGCAGAGTGATGAAGGTCGGCTTAAAGTCTCTCAGGAACAGCAAAAGTACGAGGATCGCGAACAGCGCTCCGTACATAAGGCTTTCAAAGATAGCCTGGATGATCAGGTAGATATAGTCTCCCTGGTCCATGAGGATGCTGAACTGCAGTCCCTTATACTTTCCTTCCAGATCGCTGAACTTATCCTTGATGTTGTTGGAGGTGGTAGCCGTAGGATAGTTGCTCTGCTTGGAGAAGGTGAGGATAACGCCCGGATTGCCGTTTACCGATGCGTAGATAGACCCGCTGTTATCGGAAGTGAACACGTCAGCCACGTCGGTGAGATAAATATCTCCCAGACCTTCTATGTTAAAGAGGTAAAGATCCTTTACGTCCTTTTCCTCCTGCATCTTATCTCCAACGGATACCAGATAGCGGGTGCCGTCCTTTTTCTGGATGTAGCCCGCAGGCATATCAAAGTTCTGGCCCTTCAGGATTCCTGCCACGGTCTCCATGGTGATCATGGAACCGAGATTGGCCTGCTTAAGCGCCTCTTCAGCCTGAGCGTCAAGCTCGGTCCTGGCCTGCTCCAGCTGAGTCCTGGTAGCCTGAAGCTGACCTGCAGCCACAGCTATCTGGGTCTCCGCCTGGTTCATGGTATCCAGTCCGCTCAGCAGTCCCTGATAACCGCCTTTGATTTCGCCGATGGAAGGAATGCTGAAGCTTCCCGCAGCATCCTGTGCCTTGGTGGCGATACCGTTCAGAGTGCCTTCAAGGTCCTCCAGCTTCTTCTCAACTTCTTCCAGACTCTTGGCCTTTGAAATATCTTCAAATGCTTCCGCCGCATCATCCGCAACGCCTTTCGCCTCATTATACGCGTTATTTGCGGTATAGTAAGCATTGTCAACGGCGCTGTCTATCTGAGCCACCATGTCCTGCTTGGCGGCGTCAAGCTGGCCCTGCTGATAGTTGATCTCAGCAAGAGCAGAATCCACCTGCGCGATACCGTCGTTGATCTGAGCTCTGGCCTCAGCCATCTTCTCATTTATCTTTGCGATGAGCTGATTGTTCAGATCCTCGATCCTTTCAGGATCCAGAAGGATGTTTATCTTTGACTGGATCAGTCCTCCGGACTGCACGGAAGCCACGCCGGTGGTTCCTTCCAGTTCATTCATAAGAGTATCGTTTACAAAGGATGAAAGCTGGAATACGTCCTTGTCCTTCATGTCTACAGCGGCAACCATGATGGGTATCATGGTGGGATTGATCTTCATGATGTAGGGCGATCCTATCATCTCATCCCAGCCGCCCTCCACCAGATCCACGGCTTGCAAAGTGTTCACCATTGCCGTGTCCATGGAGGATCCGTTCTCAAACTCCAGCACCACCAGTGAGAAGCTCGGATTGGACAAAGACTGTATGGTCTTCAGGTTCTCCAGCGTAGCCAGGCTCTGCTCCAAAGGCTTCGTCACCTCTTCCTGGACCTCCTCCGGAGTTGCCCCCGGATAGGTAGTCATTACCACCATGTATGGCAAATCAATGGACGGCAAAAGATCGGGCGTCATCCTTGTTAAGGATACGAAGCCCAACGCTATCACCACTATGACGCAGACTATGATGGTCAGCGGCTTTTTAACGCTGTACTTTGACATTAGCTGGTTAACCTTTTCTGTAAATACTTTGCTGCCGCAGATAGCGGCAAATTCATTTCAGGGCACAAAGACCCAGTTTCACTAATGTATTATTATAGCATTTTTTTCAAGGGGTTAGCAAGGGTTTATGCATACAGACTATGCTAATATTTAAAATAAAAAAAGGCTCCGTATGGAGCCCTTTATATACCCTGTTGTTATATCAGTTTTGACGTTTTCTTCCAGATGCCCATCTTCTCGGCTTCTTTGATGAGGTCGTCCCTGAAGTCGGGATGTGCGATGGAGATCAGTAGTTCAGCCCTCTGCCATGTGGACTTGCCCTTCAGCTGGACCGCGCCGTATTCGGTGACGATGAAGTCGGTGCACATTCTGGGGGTGGTAACGATGGCGCCTTCCTTCAGCACCGGGGTGATCAGCGAGTATACGTTGCCGCTGGCGGACGTTTTGGTGGAAGGAGTGCAAAGGAAACTGTCCCCGCCCTCGGATCCGAAAGCTCCCATTACGAAGTCCAGCTGGCCGCCGGTGCCTGAGATCTGGCGGTGACCGTCAGACTCAGCGCATACCTGACCGTAAAGGTCAACGCCGATGCAGCTGTTGACGGAAATGAAGTTCGGTATCTGAGAGATGGTGGTATAGTTGTTTACGTAATCCACCGGTGCCGAACAGCAGATAGGATTGTCGTCTATGAAATCATAGAGGGCTTTCGATCCGCCTGCGAAGGTATATACCAGTTTGCCTCGGTCAACTGGCTTGTTTCCTGTCAGTTTGCCTGCCTCGAAAAGGTACCTGTAAGCGTCAGTCATCATCTCGGTATGGCCCTCGACGTTTCTGATATCGGAGTCAGCGATCATCTTACCGATGTAGGTGGGAAGACTTCCGATTCCCAGCTGTACGGTACAGTGGGACTTGACGTTCTTCACCACGTGGGCTGCGATCTTCTTATCTATCTCCGTAGGCGGCTTCTCGGGAAGCTCGACGAGAGGCGTGTTGCTTCCTTCTACCACGTAGTCAACTCCGTAAAGGTTGATCTGAGTCTGATATCCGTGGGCGATGGGCATGTTCTCGTTGACCTCGACGATACGCATTTTGGCGGATTTCAGAACGCCCCACATATCAGCTACCTGTGGTCCGATATTGAAGTTACCGTGCTCATCCATGGGCGCCACCTGGAAGTAGGCGATGTCCACTTCGTTGTTGTTATTTACCCAAAGGAACGGCAGCTCACTGAACATCATAGGGATATACCAGCAGCGGCCTTCCTTGTTCATAACTCTGTCCTGGGCGGAGAAATGCGCAGATGAGAATCTGACCTGATCGTTAGAGGTTGTAGTCTTGAAGACCTCGAAAGGTTCGTTCCTTATGGCCACTGTGGAGATTATGGTGACATCTTCCAGCTCGTCCGCCCTCTTAGCCAGAGCCTTGTCTATGTCAACTACAGCGCCGCAGCCGGTTCCGAAATGGATCCTCATGCCATTTCTGACATAGGCGGCAGCCTGATCGGCGGTTATTAGTTTCTTCTTATATTCTTTCTGTAACTGTTCTACTTTATACATAACTTTTCATCCTTTATGCCGGTTGTTTGGATAGTATTGCCGGATTGGCGGGCCTTTTCGTGCTTCTTCCCCGCCTTGTTAAAAATAAAACAATTCTACCTTATATTTTACCGCGAAATCGTATCAATATCAACAAAAAAATGGCTTTTTGAATGTATTCTTTTCAGTACTTGACAAGGGCTTCCGAATTAAAAACCCCGGCTGTTAAAGCCGGGGATCCTTATCTGCGATATTACGCCGCACATATTGATTTTTTGATGGCGTGCTCCTGATTTATAACAGCTTCGACGTCTTCTTCCAGATGCCCATCTTTTCTGCTTCCTTGATGAGATTGTCGCGGAAGTCAGGATGTGCAATGGATATCAGAAGTTCTGCGCGCTCCCAGGTGGACTTTCCTTTGAGCGAGACCGAACCGTACTCCGTGACGATGTAGTCCGTGCACATTCTCGGTATCGTAACTATGGCTCCATCTTTCAGGACCGGTGTGATCAGGGAATACATATTCCCCTCAGCGTCTGTCCTGGTGGACGGAGTGCAAAGGAAACTGTGCCCGCCGGGCGATGCAAAAGCACCCATTACGAAGTCCAGCTGACCGCCGGTACCCGTTAACTGAAGGCGTCCGGCAGACTCCGCAGTCACCTGTCCATAGAGGTCGACTCCCATGCATCTGGTGACCGAGATAAAGTTGGGTATCCTGGATATCGTAGAGAAGTTATTGACGTAACTTACAGGGGCAGAGCAGCAGATCGGGTTGTCGTTTATGAAGTCATAAAGTTTTTTAGTGCCGCCTGCGAAAGTATATACAAGTTTACCTCTGTCCACCGGTTTGTTTCCCGTGAGCCTTCCCTCTTCGAACAGATGTCTGAACGCATCGCTCAGCATCTCCGTGTGGCTCTCGACGTTTCTTATGTCGGATTCGGCGATCATTTTTCCGATATTGTTCGGAAGACTTCCGCTTCCCAGCTGCACCGTACAGTGGGATCTGATGTTTTTCACCACGTGAGCGGCTATCTTCAGGTCGGTCTCCGTCGGAGGTTTCTCCGGGATCTCCGAAAGGGGAGTATTGCTTCCCTCCACAACGTAGTCGATGCCAAACAGATTGATCTGAGTCTGGTATCCGTGAGCGATCGGCATGTTTTCGTTGACTTCAACGATACGCATCTTGGCGGATTTCAAAACGCCCCACATGTCCGCCACCTGGGGTCCGATGTTGAAGTTGCCGTGCTTATCCATGGGTGCCACCTGGAAATACGCGATGTCCACCTCGTTGTTGTTATTGACCCAAAGCTGCGGCAGCTCACTGGACATCATGGGAATGAACCAGCAGCGCCCTGCCTGATTCATCACTCTGTCATGCGCAGAAAAAAGCGCTGATGCGAAACGCACCTGGTCATTGGATTTAGTAGCCTTGAAGACCTCGAAAGGCTCCTCACGGATGGCTGCCGTCGATATGATGGTAACATCTTCAAGCTCATCTGCCCTCTTGGCGAGAGCCTTATCGATATCCACTACCGTTCCGCAGCCCGTGCCGAAATGGATCCTCATGCCTGTCCTTACATATGCTGCAGCCTGATCGGCTGTGATCAGTTTCCTTTTATATTCTTTTTCCAGCTGAGATATCTTGTACAAAATTCCTTATCCTCTGTGATCTGCCTATGCTGTTTGTCCGGTTTTATGCCCAAATCCAGAGCAAAAAATAGAAAGCGCATATGCTTGTTAAAAATAAAACAAATCTATATAATATTTTACCGCTAATTCGTATCAATATCAATATAAAAATGGCTTTTTTTGTGTTCTTTTTTAGCGCTTAAGGTACTATATCTTTTCAGCATATCAAGCATACAGAAGACCCTCCGGATATGCCGGAGGGTCTTCTTTCCCCTGTTTGTCTGCTTTTATATTTATTTAAGAGCTGCTCCGAGAGCTTCGCATGCCGCTACAGCCTCATCATCCGGAGCGTCATTGCAGATAACGAAATCCGCTGCCATTATTGCGCCGGCTGCTACGGCGTTTGCCATTGCTTCTGTATTGCCTGTACCGCTCCAAAATACTACTGCTGCTTTTGCCATTAAATTACCTCCTGAAAAATATATAATTGACTATTGAAAACCTGATCATCACCCTGCAAAGCCTACTGTAAGCTGTTCCAGAGCTCTGCCCTTTTCAAGCTGCTCCAGATAGATCCTGAAGCATTTACTGAACTTGTCAAACTTTGCTTTTGCCGAACTTACGTCGCTGTAGACCCTCCAGTAACCGCTTAACTTACACTCCCGCTTTTCAATAAAACCTTTTACGTCCTCCGGCGGATAACCCAGAAAGAGTCCGATCTCGTGAGGAAAATCATCACCTGACAGCCTTCTCGAAAGTCTTGCTATGAGGCAGCCCGGTCTGAGGTCCGAATAACCTTGATCCTTCAGTATCCTCAATGTAGTATCATCCAAAAGATCCGCTTCAAGATTCCTGATCCTTACGATATACACAAGGCAGGTCTTGCCGTTGTATTTCAAAGGAACGGCCATAACGCCTTTGGAAGACAGTCTGCGGTTTAACTCCCTCAGATCTTCTCTCATCTCTTTTTCTGAATCGTATTCGCAGTTGAACATGTTTGCGGTCTTCAGTCCTGCCAACGTAGGCGCACAGTGTCTGACCAAAATCTCATCGGACATATAAGTAAGCTCCTTTTAAAAGTGTATGGGGGTATCTGATTAATTGAGTTAGCCGCGGCTAACCGCATGCCTGAAATTCAGGGCACCTCTCGATGCCCTTCTCATTAAGGAAGTCTGCTCACGGGCAGTCTGGGTTCAGCCCGATCGTGAAACGGTTATTGAAGATTCTCTTATCAATCGGTTAGCCTTGGCTAACTCATATATTACACCTCGTTTCCTGCTTTATCAATTATGGTTTTAAAAAATCCCCCTTTTATTTTTTGACCTGTTGTGGTAATATATATGTACAAAATATGTCTCCCTAGTTAAATGGATATAACGGAGCTCTCCTAAAGCTCAGTTGACAGTTCGATTCTGTCGGGGGATACCAACGAAAAACCGTCGCTTGATAGCGACGGTTTTTTTATGCTTGATACGTTGCTGCCGGATTGTGGCTTGATTTCAGGGGTCTGCCAATTCCGGCCATAATTTTGCAGTAAAATTATGGCTTGTTTTCGTAGCCCCCCTGTCCTGAGCCACAATTTTGTTATGTCAGTCAAAGAAATTATGGCCCATACTGAAGGCCCCCACCAGATAAGCCACAATTATCATGTAATTTTATGGCTCAATTCAGTGGGCTCATTATTTTAAGCCATGATCACTGCCTCTGCAGTTTCTTTGCGCCGGCTCCAAGCCCAAACTCGTAGGACAGCGCCTTTGCCGGGCAGGCTTTGATGCAGGCGCCGCAGCGGATGCATTCCATATCGTTGGGCTCCTCAGAAGGGTCAATTCCCATGCCGCAGGCCTCGGCGCAGGCGCCGCAGGAAATACAGGCGTTTCTGTCGCAGCTCATGCCCACCAGAGCCACCTTGTTAAAAGGCGCATAGAAGGCTCCCAAGGGGCAGAGGTATTTGCAGAAGGGCCTGTAGATCGCCACCGCCAGCAGGACCACAGCCACCAGCACGCTGACCTTCCAGGCGAAGGTGCTACCCAGCAGGGTAAAAAGCCTGGAGTCCGCCATCGCCAGCAGGATACCGGACAGCGTACCGGAGGGACAAAGGTATTTGCAGAAGGCCGGAGTCATCTTGACGGCCACCGGCACTATGATCACCAGCACCGCAAGCACCACGTACTTCAGGCGGCGGAGTCCGCGGTCAGCTTTGAAGGTGCGGATCTTTTTCGGAAAAGGGATTTTGTTCAGCAGATCCTGCAGAAGCCCGAAGGGGCAGAGGAATCCGCAGACCGCTCTTCCCAGGAAGGCGCCGAAAAAGATCAAAAGTCCCAGCACATAATATGGAAATCTGAAGGTCATGCCGGACAGGCTGTTCTGGAGAGCTCCTATGGGGCACGCCCCCACTGCGCCCGGACAGGAATAGCAGTTCAGTCCGGGAACGCAAAAGGCTTTAGTTGCGCTCTGGCTGATCTGTCCCGTGAAAAAGCCCTTCAGATCTGCGTTTTGTATGAGGGCGGCAAGGCCCTGTATGGCAAGGCGTTTTTTGTTATCCAATTCCCACACACTCCAGACAGATGGTCACGGCTTTGGTCAGTACCTGACCAGGGTCTCCCGCAATTATTCCGATGATAGTAAGCGCCGCAGCCAGTGCAAACAGCCCGGCCAGAACGCAAACTCTCTTAGTCATTTTTTACTTCCTCCAGATAGGTTTTTACCATTGCTTCCCAGTCTTCATAGGACTGTGCTCCGATGACGGGTTCTGAGCTTAAAAGCTTGCCCTCACCTGTCATGAATACCGTAGTGGGAACGTACTGAGTCTGAAGCGCAGTGAATTCCCGGCTCATCTTCAGAATAGGGTATGTGATGCCGTTTTCATCGATGATCTTAAGAGCATCCTCGGTCTGGTCCAGAGTAGCAAACACTCCAAGAACCATAACTCCCTTGTCCTTGTACTCGTCATAGATCTGCTGGATAGCCGGCATCTCGCCTACGCAGGGTCCGCACCAGGGTTCCCAGAGATTGACGATGACCAGTTTCGCATCTTTCAGATCCTCGCTGGTGAAAGGCTCATCGCCTATGGTCTCCGTTTCGAAGGTGAAAACATCTCCTTCCACAGCCTGGTTCTCAGTGCCGTCCTCTGCTCCTGAAGGAACCGCGCTTTCATCTGATGTGCCGCCGCAGGCTGCAAAGGTGAAGACCAGCAGCAGGCAAAGAATTATCAACAGTGTTTTTTTCATATCTAATATCTTCCTTTTTTAAAATCTATCTCTTCTATTATATACATTTAAAATAAACAGTCAACAAAATCGCACATGAATACATGTGCGATCCTGATATTATACATATTGATTTACTGCATATAAGCGAAGATCTGCCTTCCTTTGCCGGCCAGCCAGCGGTATATCACAAAGGATACGCCGAGGAGTATCAGGCTTACTAACAGAAGGTATACTTCCGTGGGAATGAAGATCGCCGTCAGGAAGAAGAGCGCTCCCAAAACCAGTGTCAGTAGCCATTCTCCGAAGAGGCAGATCAGAGGGTTCAGTCCCTGCTTGATGGGATAAGCCTCGTTGGTCCAGTCGAAGGAAGGCCTCTTCATGTTGATCCACAGACCGAAGAAAGCGGTGAATGTGGTATAAGCCAGACATGCGATCACGGCTGCGAGCCAGCTCAGTAAAGACATCTTTGTGACGATGGCGATGGCAATGCTGAGTATAAGGATGCCGGGTACACAGAGTATGTACTCCATCTTGATCTTTGACATGAAGATCTTCATGGGGTCTATCGGCAGCGACTGCAGGATCCAGATGCTCTTTCCCTCAAGTGAGATGGAGGGCATGGTGTAGTAGCAGGTGGACACCATGAGGAAGATCACCAGTGCCAGAAGCCCTGCCTCCAGACCGGGAGCCGAGCCGAACACTCTTTTGATAATATCCACACCGTAGACCACCATATCCTTCTTTATTATGGCGGCTACCGCAAGGGCTATCATCATAATGGAACCAAGTCCGCAATTCATCATATATGATGAGCTGGATGTGAAGCGCCTGATCTCTTTTTTGAGAAGTACCTGGGCAGCGGAACCGGTCTTCAGCTGACCGTTTCCCACCTTGTAGCTCACGGTCTTTGAAGCATTGATCACCACGCCTCTGAAAGTTCTTGAAAGGACGAAGTAGATCACGCCGAAGATGACCGCTATGGTCAGCAGGCCGAGGATAATGCCTTTCACGCTTCCGGTGTGGGCAAGCCCCACGAAGTAGATGGGCGGCAGGAACTTATGTATCCAGTCTGCCATGGCCGAGCTGCTGTTTACCAGAGCCTGGGTGAACTTATTTATCTGGAAGTAGAAGAAGAAGTACAGTCCCAGGAACACCAGGCTGGCGATAACAGAGGCAAAGCCTCTCCCCTTCATTCTGGCGTTCACCAGAGACACCAGCCAGCCCAGCACTGCGCTTAAGGCCAGTGAAAGGAATCCCAGTGCCAGCAGCATGATAAGGTTTACGATGACGATACCGATGTTCAGGCCAACTTTATTTACGTAGACCATGATGGCAGGCACCACACCGGATGCGGTAAACATCAGGGCGATGACGTAAAGCGGCGCCATTCTGGCCAGGAGTATGTATCCCGAAGGGATGGGCATGGAGAGCAGGATCTCGTTATCCTTTGCTCTGAAAAGCGTCAGGTCTGCGCTGAACATTGTGATCAGCGTCGCAAGGGCTATTCCCAGAATATCCATCATGACGAAGAGCTTCCAGTCTTCACCGTGTCCCAGAAGCACCGGAGAAAGAGATTCAGACAAAGCATACATACTTGCCCCAAGGGAAAGAGCGATCACCGCATAAAGGATCAGCGTAAAGGCAAAACCTCCCGCGGAGCCTCTTTTGGAGCGGCGCTTCCCCATGCTGAACAGGGTGGACAGTTCCATAAACTGTTTCTTTATGAGGGTCATGAGGAGCCCGGACGTTTTGCCGAGGCCCCCTCCGCCCGGGGCTTTGCCCCGCGCTCTGCTATCTAACGTGTTCATGCTACTCCTCCAGTTCCAGGAAGACTTCCTCAAGCGATTCGTCTCCCTTGACTTCTTCCATGGTGCCGGACTTGATCAGACGGCCGTCCTTGATGATGGCAACCTTGTCGCAAAGCTTTTCAGCCACTTCCAGCACGTGGGTTGAGAAAAAGATTGCAGTTCCGTTATCGCACATCTCTCTCATGATCTGCTTCAGAATGAAGGCAGCCTTGGGATCCAGTCCCACAAAAGGCTCGTCCATGATGATGAGCTTCGGATCGTGGATCAGCGCGCCGATCACCGCCAGCTTCTGCTTCATTCCATGGGAATATGAGCCGATGGCCTTGTCCAGATCGGCAATGAGGCTGAACTCGTTGGCATAGAAGTGAGCCTTCTTCTGAAGTTCCTCCGTAGGAACGCCGAAGATGCCGCCGATGAAGTTCAGATACTGGGTGCCGGACATGTAGTCGTAAAGATCCGGATTGTCCGGGATGTATGCGATCTTTCTTTTGCAGCCCAAAGGATCTGCCTTGATGGAAGTTCCGTCGATGTAGATCTCTCCGTTGTCAAAGGGAAGGATACCCACCACAGACTTGAGAGTAGTAGTCTTTCCGGCTCCGTTATGTCCGATGAAGCCGTAGATCTCGCCGGGCTTTATCTCCAGGCTGAGATCGTCTACAGCCTTGTGTTCTCCAAATGTTTTAGTAAGATGTTCGATCTTAAGCATGATAATCTCCTCGATATGCATTTATCTTCAGTTTGTGAAACGGTTTTCTGTATTCTATGGTCATTCTAAGGCTTCCACAAGGTGGAAGGTCAAGGGGTTTTTTAAAGATTTTGGGGTGCCGGCCCCGGCGCGCTCAACAGAAGATGCCGGTCCGCGGGGTGCCGGCCCCGGCGCGCTCCGCGCGCCGTGCGCTGCAGGCTGCGCCTGCAGCGGGGCTGGGCCTCCGGCCCAGCCAGCCGCCTTTCGCCATCAGTATTTTTTGCGCACGATCATGTACGATACCCAATAAAGCACGAGCATGATGCAAAGGCCGCCTGATGCCAGCATCATGAGCTCCTTCCTGTCGGCCACCGCGAACACGATGGTCGCGACAGCTGCTATCAGCACGAAAACATAACCGGCCCAGCTCCAGGCCTTCATTCTGAGATAACGGTTCCGCTCATCGTTGATCCGGATCTCATAGTTTTCTCTGTATTCCGCATCTTTTTCAAGCTTTATTCCCATTACCAGCCGTACAATGCCAACGCCAAACAATGCGCCGCCCATGCCCGGCAATATCTGCGCCAGAGTGCTGTTCCCCAGATCCACGATCTGGCACGAGACGAAAAGGGCGATGCCCAGCACGATATATAAAACTGCCAGCGGCAAATATCTGTTCTTCATTTCTCTTCCTCCTCAAACAAAAATACTTCCTCGATGCTCATTCCGAATAGCTTTGCTATTTTATGCGCCAGCAGGATGGACGGGTCGTATCGCCCGTTCTCCAGCGAGCTGATGGTCTGCCGCGAGACGCCAAGCATCTTGGCCAGCTCGTCCTGCCGGATCCCCCTCTCCTGCCTTATCTGCACTATAAGATTTTTCATATATGCTCCTTTCGCGTGTTCGCGATTTGATGTAAAGCTTCCTTTACATGTAATATAGCACTGTTGAGGGGCCATGTCAAGCACGCTTTACATTTTTTCTGCACAAAATCTTCGTTCGACATTTTTCGCACGTTTTCGTGCGAGAATGTCGACTTTTGGAGGATCCCGGCGCTGAAACTAGACTTTTTTTGCGTTTTTTCGATTTTTATTCGAATTTTTCGCGTTATTTGATCCATTTTCGAGCATCCAGCTGGGATTTTTCGACACTTTTTCGACTTTTATCGCAAAAAATGTCGTATTTAGTCGAAAAATCCCTCCCGCCAAGCAAAAAAGTTCGACTAAATCGCGGTATTTCGCGTATTTAGTCGAACTCACCTCCCGAGAAACGGGATCGCTAATGCCGAACCGCAGTCCCGCCCCGGCGCGCGGCCCCGCAGGGGCCGCCGGCGGAGCCGCGGCCGGCC
>CACYYH010000042.1 GCA_902778565.1 uncultured Eubacteriales bacterium | reverse complement strand
TCCTTTAGGTCTTCCCATTTAAACCACCTCCCGAAATGATTTTACCATGAAAAAAGTAGACATGCTTTTTTTCATGTCTACTTTTAGTTTACCAGTTCAACATTCTCATGTCCCTTTTTTATTTATTTGGTTCCGGCCAGATAGTCGATGAACTGCTGGGCAGTTCGCCCGGACATTCCTCCGTGGGTCATCTCCCACTTGTTGGCCTGAGCTATCAGCTCATCCTCCGTCAGGTCGATCTCAGGATACCTGGCGGCCAGTTCTTTGACTATGTTGAAGTACTCCCTCTGGGCAGGAGTCGGGAAGTAGATGGATATACCGAATCTCGCCACCAGCGAAAGCTTTTCTTCAACCGTATCCGAATGATGTTTCTCCAGATCCATGTCGTGACTGTCGTTCCAGGTCTCTTTGATGAGATGGCGGCGGTTGGAGGTGGCATAGATCAGCACGTTGTCCGGTCTGCTCTCAAGGCCGCCTTCTATGACTGCCTTCAGGTACTTGTACTCTATCTCGAAGTCCTCAAAGGACAGGTCGTCCATGTATATGATGAAGCGGTAATTGCGGTTCTTGATGCCGGAGATCACGGCAGAAAGATCTTTGAACTCGTGCTTGTAGATCTCGATCATCCTGAGCCCCTGATCGTAGTACTCGTTGATCAGCGCTTTGATGGATGTGGATTTGCCGGTTCCTGCATCTCCGTACAAAAGGCAGTTGTTGGCACGGTGTCCGTTCACGAAAGCTTCGGTATTTTCTCTCAGCCGCTTCTTCTGATCCTCATAACCCACCAGGTCCTCCAGCATGACACGGTCTGTGTTGTTGATTGGAATAAACTCCAGGTCACTGCCCTCTTCATGGCGGATCCTGAAGGCTCTGTTCAGTCCGAACATGCCCACACCGTACTGTTTATAGAAGCTTGTCAGTATGTCAAAGGCTCCGTCTGCATCATCCACGTCCAGGGCACCCAGCCTGTCGCTGAGATCCCTCACCTTCTCGCTGACGTTTCTGTTATACATCTGCTTTTTCTTGGGGATCGAATGGTAGTTCGTGATCACTGAAAAGCAGTCGATCTCCAGATATTCCTCCATGGGGCTGAAGTCGTAGTGCATGAGCCTCAGGAAGATGCCGAAGTCCGACTTGGCGAAGCCGTTCACCGATCCGTCGCTTGCTCCCACCTTTTCACAGGTAAGAGTAAAGGGATTCTCGTTGGTGATCAGCAGAAATGTCAGATAGTCTCTCCAAAGGTTCTTGTCAAATCCATAGTCTGTGCCAAGGTCCAGCAGTCTCCTCACTTCTCCGTAAGCTCTGAGGACCAGTCCGTCCAGCTTCGTCCCCTTATAGCTTCCGGAAGTATTCTGAAGATTCTCTGCTTCTTTTACTATTTCACAAACGTTATTCAATATGCTGTTCTCTCCGAAATCCCGGAACATCACCAGCCTGGATATTTCCTTGTACATCATGTCCTCCCGTACGGTGCCTGAATGGTTTTTGATTGAGATAATTGTACCACCTATTGACCATAATCTCAACCATAAACCAGGGCTATGTTTTTTGTATAAGACCTTGAAATAAAGGCTTTAAGAGAATATAATAGTGTAAGATTTGAATTAAATACAAAAGGAGATGCATCCATGTTCAAAGAAGCTTTAAGACCCGTATGGGCAGAAATAAACCTTAACAATCTGGAATACAACATCGACCGTATTCTTGAAAAAATCGGCGACTCAGAGCTTATCGGCGTTATCAAGGCCGACGCTTACGGTCACGGCGCCGTCAAATATGCTCAGATCCTCCAGAAGAAGGGCTGCAAGACCTTTGCCATCGCCACTCTTCAGGAAGCCATCGTACTGAGAGAGGCTGGTTACAAGGAAGACATCATCATGCTGGGTCTGGTTCCCGACATGTATGCTGACACAGTTGTTAAATATGACATCATCCCTGCCGTCTGCGATTCTGAGAACGTAAAGGCTTTCGACGAAGAAGCGCACCGCCAGGGCAAGGTCTGCAAAGTCATCCTTGTTGCAGATACCGGAATGGGCAGGATCGGCTACCAGGCTGATGACATTCCCACAGCCATCGCCGATATCAAAAAGATCAACGAGCTTCCCAACACCAAGATCATGGGCATCTTCTCTCATATGTCCACTGCGGACGCATATGACAAGACCTACTCCCACGGTCAGGAGGATAAGTTCAACAAGCTCTGCGATGCTATCACAGCTGCAGGCATCAGGATCCCCATGAAGACTCTGGCAAACTCTGCTTCCATCATGGAGCTTCCTACAGTTCACTTCGACGCTTGCCGTGCAGGCATCATCCTTTACGGACTCTATCCTTCCAACGAAGTTGACAGAAATCAGCTTGATCTGAAACCGGTAATGTCCGTCAAGGCCAATATCACTCACCTGAAGGAAGTCGGCGTTGGATTCTCCGTAGGATACGGACGCAAGTTCATTTCCGAAAGACCTTCCAAGATCGCTACCCTCGCCCTTGGCTATGCCGACGGATATCCCCGTCCTTACTCCAAATACGGCAAGGTCATCGTTAACGGAGTCGTTTGTCCCATCGCAGGCAACATCTGCATGGACCAGTGCATGGTAGACGTTACCGACGTTCCTGAAGTGCACGTAGGCGACGAAGTCATCGTAATGGGTTCTGACGGAGTCAACGAAGTTTCCGCAGACTACATCGCCGAAATGACTGGAACCATCAACTATGAGATCACCTGCGCTTTCGGTCAGAGACTTCCCAAGGTATATGTAAGATAATTCCAAATGAGCTACAAATCACGTAAACTCAAAAGAATAAACGAAAACAACATGCCGGGGGCCTTCAGGGCTCTCGGCAATTTAAAATACCGGGTTATTCTGGAAGGCATAATCGTAGGCCTTCTGGTGGGCGTGGTGATATCCGCTTTCAGATTCATCCTCAGCCGGATGGACATTCTCAGAAACATCATCGTGGGCCTTGCAGATCCGGAGGAAGGCACTTTCCTGACAGGTCTTGAAGGCCACAGATGGATCGGATTTATCATCCTGGGCGTTTTTGCTTTTCTGGTATCGTACTTCGTGTACAAGGAGCCATATATCTCCGGTTCCGGAATACCCCAGATAAAGGGCGAGCTCATGGGCAGGATCAAAACCGACTGGCTCAAAGTGCTGCTGCTTAAATTCTTCGGCGGTATCATGGCCATAGGTTCCGGTCTGGCTCTGGGCCGCGAAGGCCCCAGCATCCAGCTTGGAGGTATGGTAGGCAAAGGCTTTTCCAGGCTCTCAGGCCGCCTGAAATCCGAAGAACGCATGCTGATATCGGCAGGAGCAGGAGCAGGCCTTGCAGCGGCTTTCGGAGCCCCTCTGGCAGGCGTGGTCTTCGTTCTGGAGGAACTTCGCAAAGACTTCGATCCCAAGGTGCTGCTGTCCACCATGGCAGCCTCTGTAACTTCAGAATACGTGGCTTCCTTCGTCTTCGGACTGGACCCTGTGTTTGCGGTCTTCGCTTTCAGCAAACCCACACTGACCGACTACTGGATGATCCTGATACTGGGAGTCCTGCTGGGCGCTCTCGGTGTTCTTTATAACAAAGCCATCGCTTTCTCCCAGGATCTGCAGGGCAAGATCCGTCCCGCATGGCTCAAAGCCGTCATCGCCTGCGGCATGGTGATCCTCATGGCTTATCTGTACCCGGTATGCCTCGGCTCCGGGCACATTCTGGTGGAAGAGACCGGCTTCGGCCTTCACACCTCTGAAACCATCGTGCTGTTGCTCGCAGTGAGATTCATATACTCAGTCTACAGCTTCGGAACCGGTGCCCCGGGAGGCATTTTCCTGCCGCTTCTGGTGCTGGGTGCCCTGGCAGGAGGCGCCTTTACAACCCTGGTAAGCCCTCTGGCGGGACTGCCTGTAGGCAACGAAGCCTTCTACGTGATCCTTGGCATGGCAGGGCTCTTTGCAGCCATCGTCCGGGCGCCGCTGACAGGCATAATACTGATATCAGAAATGACAGGTACCCTGTCCAGCCTGCTGCCCCTTTCACTTGTGGCTCTGGTAAGTTTCCTTACCGCTGAAGCCCTGGGCGGAGAACCTGTCTACGACCAGCTGCTGGATAGGATTCTGAACAAGAAATAAAGCTTTGATCCCGTATCCCGGGCATCGCATAAGTCACCATCCTCATTATTTAATTTTAAGCTTACTTTTTCCGGTTGTTTCCTACGTTTCAGCCTTAAAAAGTAAGCTCATTTTTTTATTCTTTTTAGCTCTGACTTATTCTGTCAGCTACCCAACCGCTTTTTCCTTTAAAAAATGCCAAAAAAGTAAGTTTTTTCATGGTTTTTGAGAATCTGAGCTTACCTCCCCGCGCGCCCCTTGATCGCGGTGTTTTTTTGTGAAAACATGAACTACTTCAATTGACTTTGTATACAAGAAATAGTAAAATTATTGTGTATGTTTATGTTATTTTTCGTGCGCCATTTTTTGGTAGCGATCAAATAATGAAATGTATGTAATAGCAAAATTTTAAGGAGGCAAATTGTTATGAAAACCGAAATGACTCCGGCAACTGAAGAAAAGCTCATCGCTTTTGTCGCATGTGCCGGAAGCGCTGCAGGAAAAGCACGTTTTGCAAACTGCGCATCCTGCAAGGAAGCTTGTGAGTCCGGTTTCCAGAGGGGCGAATGCAAGAGCGGATGCGTAGGCGTCGGTTCCTGTATCGAGTCCTGCAAGGAAGGGGCTATGAAGCTTGTCGACGGTAAGATCGTCATCGACCGTGAGAAATGTAACGGCTGCGGCGATTGTGCCAAGGAAGATGTTTGCCCTCAGCACCTGATCAAAATGATCCCTGCTGACGCTACAAACTTTATTCCTTGTTCATCAACGGAAGAAGATGAACAGGTCGTAAGAGCAACCTGCGGATACGGATGTATCTCCTGCGGTGCCTGCGAACAGAATTGCCCTGAAAACGCTGTACATATCGTTAACAACCACGCTGTCATCGATTATGACAAGTGCGTTGGCTGCGTAGCATGTACCGTTAAGTGCAAAAAGAAGATCATCGTTGATACTCTTCATGATCTCACAGCTCTTAAGTCCACCGTTGCATTCGTTAAATGCTCCGGAGACGGCAGAACAAACTACCAGCTTCAGCAGATGGGAATCACTTCCTGTGACGAAGCTGCTAAACTCGACCTCAAGGCTCTCAACCTTTGCCACACCGGCTGCTTTGGCTGCGGCAAGTGCACAGAGGTTTGCCGTTACGACGCTATCCACGTTGAAAACGGAATCGCCAAGGTCGATCCCGATAAGTGCGTAGGCTGCAAGGATTGCACATTCGCTTGCCCTCAGCACCTTATCACCATCGTGCCTTACAAGGGACAGAAACTCGTTGCATGCTCATCTGAAGACGACTGCGAGACCAAGGCTAAAGTCTGTGGAACCGGCTGTCTCTTCTGTGAAGACTGCAAGGCTAACTGCCCGAACCTGGCTATCTATGCAGATGGCACTCACACAGTTATCGATCCCGAGATCTGTGAAGACTGCCACGTATGTCAATATGTATGCCCGAGAAACGTAATCAAGGAAACAGTAGTTCCTGAATACATCTTTGCACAGCGCGAAGCTCTCGGCATCAGGGAAGGAGAATAAACATGAGAAAATTAAAGACTATGGACGGAAACGCCGCTGCCGCTCATGTTGCATATGCGTTCTCTGAGGTAGCTGCGATCTACCCGATCACACCTTCCTCCCCTATGGCAGAAAACATGGACGACTGGGCTGCCCAGGATAGAGTAAATATCTTTGGCGAAAAAGTTAAGATCGTAGAGATGCAGTCCGAAGCAGGTGCTGCAGGTGCTGTTCACGGCGCTATCGCTGCCGGAGCTCTTACCTCCACCTTCACAGCTTCCCAGGGTCTGCTCCTCATGATCCCCAACATGTACAAGCTTGCCGGTGAGCAGACACCTACCGTATTCCACGTAGCTGCCCGCTGCGTTGCCACCCACGCTCTTAACATCTTCGGAGATCACTCCGACGTTATGGGCTGCCGTCAGACCGGATTCGGCATGATCGCATCCAACTCTGTACAGCAGGCTATGGACCTGGCCGCAGTTGCTCACTTATCAGCAATCGCAGGTCACGTACCCATGCTCCACTTCTTCGACGGATTCAGAACATCCCACGAGCAGCAGAAGATCGAGATCTGGGACTACGATGATCTGAAAGAAATGGTTGACTGGGATGCATTAAAGGCATTCAAGGACAATGCCCTTCATCCGAATCATCCTCATACCATGGGTTCTGCAGAGCAGCCGGAAACATTCTTCCAGCACAGAGAAGCCTGCAACCAGGTATACGCTGAAACTCCTGACCTCGTAAACGAGTACATGGAGAAAGTAAATGCCAAGATCGGAACCAACTACAAGCCTTTCAATTACTATGGTGCAGAAGATGCAACTGAAGTAATGGTTGCCATGGGATCCATCTGCGAATGCGCAGAGGAAGTCATTGACTGGCTCAATGCTCAGGGCAAGAAGGTAGGTATCGTGGAAGTTCACCTTTACAGACCTTGGTCCACCAAGTATCTCCTTAACGTTCTTCCTAAGACAGTGAAGAAGATCGCTGTTCTTGACAGAACCAAGGAACCCGGCGGACTCGGTGAACCTCTCTTCCTCGATATCGTAGCTGCTCTCCGCGGCACAGAATTCGATCAGTGCTTCATCGCAGGCGGACGTTACGGACTCGGCTCCAAGGACGTACAGCCCGGCGACGTACTGGCAGTATTCGAAAACCTCTGGAGTGATGAACCCAAGAAGGAATTCACTCTTTCCATCTTTGATGACGTTACAAACCTTTCCATCCAGGGATCCTGCAATCCTGACGTTGCTCCTAAGGGAACCAAGGCTTGCAAGTTCTGGGGACTTGGTGCTGACGGTACTGTCGGTGCTAACAAGAACTCCGTCAAGATCATCGGTGACCATACTGACATGAAGGCTCAGGCTTACTTCCAGTATGACTCCAAGAAGTCCGGCGGTGTTACCATCTCCCACCTGAGATTCGGTGATGAACCCATCAAATCAACCTATTACGTAAAACAGGCTGACTTCGTAGCTTGCCATAACTCAGCATATCTTTACAAGTATGAGATGGTTCAGGACGTTAAGCCCGGCGGATACTTCCTTCTGAACTGCGTATGGTCAGATGAAGAGCTCGAGCACCACCTTCCTAACAGAGTAAAGAGATACATCGCTCAGAACGACGTTAAGTTCTATACCTGCGATGCTGTAACATTGGCTAAGGAGATCGGTCTTGGTGCAAGACGTACCAACTCCATCCTCCAGGCTGCATTCTTCAAGCTGGCTGATATCATTCCTATCGACAAGGCTGAAGAATACATGAAGGACGCTATCAAGAAGACCTATGGCAGGAAGGGTCAGGACATCGTTGACATGAACTGCAAGGCAGTTGATGCCGGCCTCAACCACATCCATAAGGTTGAAGTACCTGAAGCTTGGAAGGATCTTCCTGATGATGAAGCTCCTGCACCTCTCGTAGGACGCGATAAGGTACATACCGACTTCCTGAACGATATCCTCGTTCCTACCGGAAACCTCACCGCTGACAACGTACCTGTTTCCAAGTTCGTATCCACTGCTAACGGCATGATGCCTAACGGAACAGCTGCATTTGAGAAACGTGGTATCGCAGCAGATCTTCCTCACTGGAACCCTGCAAACTGCATGCAGTGCAACTGGTGCTCCATCGTTTGTCCTCACGGCGTAGTTCGTCCCTTCGTTCTTACTGAAGAAGAAGCTGCAGACGTTAAGAACTACATGGGCTGCGACGACAACTGCAAGGGCATCAAGCCTATGAAGGGAACCCGCGACAAGCAGTTCACTCTCGGCTGGTCCCTTATGGACTGCACAGGCTGCGGTTCCTGCGCAGACGTATGTCCTGCCAGAAAGAAAGCCATCGAGATGGCTCCTACCGAGGACGACTTCATGCACAACCAGCAGAAGAAGTTCGATTACCTGTATGCTAACATCAACGAGAAAGAAGTTCCTTTCAAGGACAACACTGTCAAGGGATCCCAGTTCAAGACTCCTCTTATGGAATTCTCCGGCGCTTGCCCGGGCTGCGGCGAATCCCCTTACGCTAAGCTGATCACTCAGCTCTTCGGAGACAGAATGTTCATCGCCAACGCTACCGGATGTACATCCATCTGGGGTGCTTCCGCTCCTTCAACTCCTTACACTGTCAACAAGGAAGGCAGAGGTCCTGCATGGGCTAACTCCCTCTTCGAAGACAATGCTGAATTCGGTTTCGGTATGGCAACTTCCATGAAGGCCAGAAGAAACGAGATGAAGTCAGCAGTTGAAAGATTTGCTGAAGCTCATCCCGACAAGTGGGAAGCAAAGGCATGGCTCGCAACCATGAACGATGCTGACAAGTGCAGACTTACCGGAGACAATCTGGTCAAGGCTTGCGAAGGCCTGGACGACGCTGATGCCAAGTACATCATTGACAACCAGGATATGCTGATCAAGCCTTCAATGTGGATCTTCGGCGGAGACGGCTGGGCATATGATATCGGTTACGGCGGCGTTGACCACGTACTTGCTTCCGGCGAAAACGTAAACATCATGGTATTCGATACCGAAGTTTACTCCAACACCGGCGGACAGTCTTCCAAGGCTACTCCTATCGGAGCAGTTGCCAAGTTCGCAGCAGCAGGTAAGGAAGTCAAGAAGAAAGACCTCGCTCAGATCGCTATGGCTTACGGCTATGTTTATGTAGCTCAGATCGCTATGGGTGCTAACCCCGAGCAGACCGTAAGAGCTCTTAAAGAAGCTGAAGCTTACGAAGGACCTTCCCTCATCATCGCATACGCACCTTGTATCAACCACGGCGTCAAGGCCGGTATGAACAAGTCCATGCTGGAGATGAAGAAGGCCGTAAGATCCGGTTACTGGAACCTTCTGAGATTCAATCCTGAAAAGGCAGCAAACGGTGAAAATCCTCTTACTGTTGATTCTCACATGCCTACAGAGTCCTACAGAGACTTCATCATGGGCGAAGTTCGTTACAACTCCCTGAAGCTCAACTTCCCTGAGAGAGCAGAAGATCTGTTCACCAAGGGCGAAGCCTTTGCTAAGGAAAGATATGAGACCCTGAAGCATCGTCAGGACAGCTTTGATAAGTAAGGAAAGGAGGATGAATCACAATGGCAGAATATAAGAGATTTGAAGTAACTTGGAAAAGAAGACTCAATGACAACATGGTGTGGATGAAAATCTACGCACCTCTGGTAGCAAAGCATGCTAAACCGGGCCAGTTCATCATCCTTCGTACCGATGAATACGGCGAAAGAATCCCTCTTACCATGGCTGGACATAACGAAGAAGACGGCACCATCGACCTGATCTACGCAGCAGTAGGCAGAACCACCATGCTCATGGATCAGATCGAAGTCGGCGAATGCTTTGCTGACATCGTAGGCCCTCTCGGCAAACCGACCCACATGGAAGGTCTGAAGAGCGTTTGCGTAGTCGGCGGCGGTACAGGTAACGCTCTGGCTTATCCTCTTGCCTGCG
Source organism: uncultured Eubacteriales bacterium (assembly GCA_902778565.1). Classification (GTDB taxonomy): domain Bacteria; phylum Bacillota; class Clostridia; order Peptostreptococcales; family Anaerovoracaceae; genus RUG754. The sequence continues at coordinate 4,759 of CACYYH010000042.1, read as the reverse complement.
GCATGAAGGACGCCGGAGTTGACACCTACATGGTCGAAGGCTTCAAGACAAAGGAACTTGTTATCCTTGAAGAAGAATTAAAAGAACACCTCGGTGATGACCACGTATTCGTAGTAACCGACGACGGTTCCTACGGTGAAAAGGCTTTCACCACAGTTAAGCTGGAGAACCTCATCAAAGAGGGATATCAGTTCGACGAGATCGTAGCTGTAGGTCCTCCTATCATGATGAAGTTCGTTTGCGAGATCGCAGCTAAGTACAACATCCCTTCCGTTGCTTCCCTTACCGCTTACATGATCGACGGTACCGGAATGTGCGGTGGCTGCAGATGCAAGATCGGCGGAGAAGACAAATTCGTCTGCGTAGACGGTCCTGAATTCGATGGATCCTTAGTAGACTGGGACGACCTCATGAAGAGATCCAACTACTACAAAGATCAGGAAGCTATCGACAGAGCTCACGTTTGCAGACTGACAGGAGGTGTTCGTTACAATGATTAATTTAGTACATTCACAGAACCCTATGCCTGAGCAGGCTCCAGACGTAAGAAACAAAAACTTCCTGGAAGTTTGTACAGGTTATACGGAAGAACAGGCCATCAACGAGGCTATGAGATGCCTCAGATGCCGTAAGAAACCCTGCGTATCCGGATGCCCCGTAAACATCAAGATCCCTGATTTCATCGCAAAGGTTGCTGAAGGCGACTTCGAAGCAGCTTACGATATCATCTCAGAAGACAGCTCACTTCCCGCAATCTGCGGACGTGTATGTCCTCAGGAGACACAGTGCCAGGGCAAGTGCGTACACGAAGTAAGAGGCGAATCCGTTGCTATCGGACGTCTTGAAAGATTCGTTGCAGACTGGCACGCTGCAAACTTCGGCGATGTAGAAGTAGCTCCCGTAGAGTCCAACGGACACAAGGTAGCTATCATCGGTGCAGGCCCTGCAGGCCTTGCTTGCGCAGGCGACCTCATCAATAAGGGTTATGATGTAACAGTATACGAAGCTCTTCACAAGACCGGCGGCGTACTGGTTTATGGAATCCCTCAGTTCCGTCTCCCTAAGGAGATCGTAGCTATGGAAGTTTCCAAGCTGGAAGCCAAAGGCGTGAAGTTCGTAACCGATGCTGTTATCGGAAGAGCTATGAGCGTTGATGAACTCATGAAAGAAGAAGGCTTTGAATCCGTATTCATCGGAACCGGAGCAGGACTTCCTTCCTTCATGAACATCCCCGGCGAGAACCTCATCGGAGTTTGCTCCGCTAACGAGTACCTCACCAGAATCAACCTCATGAAGGCTTATCGTCCTGAGTATGATACTCCTATCATGTACGGCGACAGGATCGCAGTAGTCGGCGGCGGAAACGTTGCTATGGACGCTGCAAGATGCGCAAAGCGTATGGGCGCTTCTGAAGTATATATCATCTACAGAAGATCCATGGCTGAGCTCCCTGCCCGTGCTGAAGAAGTTCACCATGCAATGGAAGAAGGCATCATCTTCAAGCTTCTGAACAATCCTGTGGAGATCCACGGGGATGAAAACGGAAACGTTAAGTCCATCGAATGCGTTGAGATGGAACTGGGCGAACCCGATGCTTCCGGAAGAAGAAGACCCGTTGAGAAGAAGGGCTCCAACTTCGAGATCCCTGTAGACATGGTTATCATGTCCATCGGAACCAAGCTGAACACCCTGATTCTCGACACCACCGATCAGCTCGCTGCTAACGCTAAGGGCGGTATCGGAACTGACGATGACGCTGCTACCAACCGCGAAGGTATCTATGCCGGCGGAGATGCTGTAACAGGCGCTGCTACAGTAATCAAAGCCATGGGTGCCGGAAAGGTTGCCGCTGCATCCATCGACGAATATCTTACAAAATAATTTTGCTATTACATTATGATAAAAGGCCTCTTTCCGAAGAGGCCTTTTTGATTTACTGTCCAATCATTTATTTTAGTTAATTTAACAAAAATATTATCGAAAATTAGTATATTTATCACAAATAGCATTGACATCTGTATAAATATGTAGTAAAATGCATTTTGTCATAGACGTGTTCTAATGGCTGATTAATGTTTGGCAGATGCATTTTCATACAGAAGCAGGTCCATCCTACCTGCCGCCACAAACACGATTTCTCTTTACTCCAAATATTTTTTGGCGCATGTATGAAACTTGGATAATAATACCTTTCCACAAAAAGTTTAACTGACTTACCTAACATCCAACATACTAAACGCATCTGCCAAAGCATTGATATTTTCTGCCCACTGAAAAAGCTGCCCCGGAGGACAGCTCTTTTAGTTTTTGTGTTTTCTTTGTTATGATCTATTTCTCTTTTCTGGCTGTTACCAGTTCGATAGCTTCCTTGCCTGTGATGAACTCTACGTCGATGGCGGTAACTCCGCACTGAGCCTTTTCTATCTCGATCTGTTTCACTATCTCCTCAGCGGAATGAACACCCTTCACGAATTTGGTGGTCAGATCCACCAGGGCTTTATGATATTCAGCCTCATCCTCAACTATCCTTGCGCGGCCATAGCAGATAGCAGATCTGAAGTTGGTGCTGTAATTTTCAGGATCGTTCTGATCCATATCCACAACGCAGAAGGAAACCTTGGGATTTTCCTTCATATAGTCCCATCTCATGCCTTTGTTGGCGCCATGGAAGTATATGGTCTTTTTCTCTTCGTCGTAGTAATAATTGATGGGAACCGCATAGGGATAGTCGTCATCAGCGATTATGGCCATTACGCCATGTGTCCCCCTTCTGAGGATATCAAGATCATCTTCCTGGGATAAAATCTGTTTGAACCTGCGCATCTCTCTCATGTCTGTCTCTCCTTTTTAGCCTGTTTATCTCGAATACATTATCATATTCATCATATAGTCGTCGTTTTCCGCATCAACGTCGTGGACTATCTCTCCATCTACTACTGTCATATCACAGAACAGCCTGCTGAGCTCTCCAGGCCGCACTTCCAGCGGATTTTCGGAGAATACGGCAAAGTCTGCATATTTGCCTCTCTCTATGGATCCCAGCTTGCTCTCCATGCCCAGCATCTCGGCGGATTCCAGCGTCAGGTGCTCTATAGCTTCCTCGCCGTCGGTTATATTTCCTTCAAAGAAGCTTCTTCCCATGACGTCCGACCTCCATGTGAGATATACAGTGGCGCTGGCACTTAACTCAGCGTCCTCCTCATCCGTCAGTTCTTCATCTGAAGCGATGATGATGCAGTTCTTGTGTCCTCTGTTCCTGACATAGTCTACCGCGTTATATGCCTTCAGCAGGTCCTCTTTGGTAACTGCTTCGATATAGAAGCTGAAACCTCTGTCGGCACACTCTTCCATTATGCCTTCCAGAGCATCCTGCGGAAAGATCCTGTCCTCCCCGGAATCCAGAAGGACGTAGAGGAACTCGTTCTTTATCATGTCCCCTACTTCCATACACTTGGTACGTCTCATGTTCAGAACTTCCTTCACCAGTCTGGCAGGGGCCGGCTGGTTGATGTACAGAGCTCCAAAGAACCTCTGGTTCAGCTTGCCTTCAGTGTACAGTTCTATTAAGCTGTCGGTGAATTCATTTTCAACATTGTTCGGCGTCCTGAGATCAAGGACTGTTGTGAAACCGTGATCTGACAGTGCTTCCAGCGTTTCAGCGGCCTTTTCTGTAAACTCGCTGTTATCCACGTAGTACTCAGTCTCATCGTCAAGTTCTCCGTCTTCATCGATGATCTCAAACTCTTCCTCTTCTTCTGAAGCATCCTCTTCATCAGTTGATTCTGTATCATATTCAGCGGGTTCTTCTTCAAAGTCCTCTTCCTCTGCGCCCCACTCATCTATCTCGCCGTCTTCCGCATACTCGTAAACGGCTGCGTGGTCCAGACTCGCAAAGATATTTCTGGTCTCAGCTTCCTCTTCTTCCTGCTCTTCCTCTTCGTCTTCCACAACGTCTCCCATCATTTTCATAACAGGGCTGTGGTGGATATCGATGAATCCCGGGACCATATATTTGCCATCCAGGTCTACCACTTCGGTATCCTCGTTGATTATGGCCTGCATCTCCTCATAATTTCCGACGGTCAGTACTTTGCCATCCTTAACGGCAACAGCTTCCGCCCAGGGAAGGCCGCTGTCCATCGTATAAATGTGCGCATTATGAAAAACCTTATCTGCAAAGGTTTCTTTTTTTCTGAATAATCCAAATGCCATGGGAACCTCCAAAAAAATTCTAAAAATATTCTACCACATTTTTTATGAATGTGTTATAATAAAATGTATTTTTGTTGGGATTATATCTGTCAATAAGGTCAGATATAGATCCTACGTATAATTACATAAGGAGTTAGAAAATGCAGAGAAGAATTGGAACAATCTCAAGAGGACTCCGTGGCCCCATCGTAAAGGAAGGCGACGACTTAAGAAAGATCGTAGTAGATACCTTTATGGACTGTGTCAACAACGGAGAATTTGAAATCGGCAGAAAAGACGTGCTTGCAATCACTGAATCCATCTTGGCTCGTTCCGAAAAGAACTACGCCACCACAGAACAGCTCGCCACAGACGTAAGAAACAAACTGGGCGGAGAAACTGTAGGTGTAGTTTTCCCTATCCTTTCCAGAAACAGATTCGCTATCTGTCTTCGCGGAATCGCTAAAGGCTGCAAGAAGGTCGTTTTGATGCTTAGCTATCCCAGCGACGAGGTCGGCAACCACCTGCTCGATATCGACAAGTTAGACGAAAAGGGAGTAGATCCCTA
>CACYYH010000041.1 GCA_902778565.1 uncultured Eubacteriales bacterium | reverse complement strand
TGATTGCGTCGAATGGCGTCATCCCGGCAATCCAGTAGGCGAAGTAAGCCACTATGTTCATACCGAGGTAGACAGATGTAAAGATGTACACTGTCTGGTTGGCACGCACATTATAGGAATCCTTCGAAAGCGATGAGAGCTCCATGTTCGTCAGACGCAGCCTCATGGGGCTGGATGAGGGGATGATAAGTAGAAGGAACACCACGACTCCCAAACCTCCGATGAAATGCGTGGCGCTGCGCCAAAAGAGCAGCGACCTGGGCAGAGTCTCCACCTGCTCGAGAATGCTGGCGCCGGTAGTGGTATATCCGGAAACACTCTCGAACCATGCATTGATAACGGTAAAAGGGCCACCCCACAACACATAGGGCAGCATACCGAAAATGAAGGAAAGCAGCCAGGACAGCACGATGATCACATAGCCTTCGCGCATAGTGATGACGGCATTCTTCCGCACGAATATGAAAGGAAATACGCCGAAAATGAATGTAAGGAGGAAACTGATGCTGAGAGGAGCGATGGCAGTATCTTCCTTGCCGAAAATGGCAATCAGCAAGGCTATAAGCATAAACAACGCACTCACGAGAAGTGCGTAGCCCACATTCCTGCTGATGGTTTTCCAATTCATCAGGCGTTGTCTTTTTTACGGAAAGACCTCTTCATGGCGGAAATCCGTTTCCGGAGATTCTTGTTCTCTTCCGTCAGCTCCCTCACGGATGTATTGAGGTCATTGAGCTGGTCGTCACCGTCGAAATTGTAGTTATAATCCCTGCCGAAATTGCGGTAATTGCCCAGCGAACCAAGTATGCGGTAAACCGGTTTGATGTAGTTCGATTCGAGGAAGAACATCAGCATCACCACAAGAAGCAGCCCGACCGCAACCGCAACCATTCCAGGAATGATGCTCCTGTAGAATGCGCCCTGGAAGGTCACAGAATTGTTTTCGAGTTCGTCGTAGATGGCGTTTGAGAGGGTGTCTATGTCGTGGCGGAGCCTGTTGTAACGGGGCTGCAGCCGCTCGAAATACCATGACCTGGTGTCGATGAAATCCGATACCAGCACGTCCTCGAGTTCGAGGGATGTCAGCATGTAAGCAGCATATGCATACTGTACAGAATCCGCCAGGTGAGCCACTATCGAATTGGGAGCCGAAGAACGGAGACTGTCCAGACGTGAGGAAAATGACGTCTCGTCGAAGCCGGGAAGCATCGAGACCTCCAGATTGCTGGACGTTAAGCTGGAGATGTTCAGGGACGCCGAAAAGACGGTACTGAACGGTTCCAGAGTGCACTTTTATTCAGGGCCCTCCGAGATACTGGCAAAGGTGGTTCTGCTGGACAGGGATGCTCTTGACAAGGGAGAGTCATGCTTTTGCCAGCTGAAGCTCGAGGAGGAGGCCGCGGTAAGAAGGGGAGATAGATTCATCATCAGGTTCTTCTCGCCGCTGATCACCATAGGCGGAGGCAGGATACTGGAGACGACTCCCAAAAAGCACAAGCGCTTTGACGAGAGCACGGTAAAAGACCTCGGGATCAAGGACTGCGGAAGCGACAGTGAGGTGCTGGAGCTCGTCGTAAAGGAAAAGAGCAGGATGCTTCCTGATGAAAAGGCGCTGGCCCTGAAGCTTAATCTTCCTCCTGACGAAGTCGGAAATATCACCGGAGAACTGGAAAAGGCAGGAAAGCTGTTCAGGTTGAAGAAGGATTGTTTTGTTCACCTGGATTTTATTGAGCTTGCGGAAAAGACCGCATCTCAGATCCTGGATGAATATCATAAAGCTAATAAAATGTCTCCGGGTATTCCCAAAGCGGAATTCAGATCCAGGCTGGGCGGAGCGCTTAGGCTTGAAGACAGCAAGGCGCTGGAGGACATTCTCCTCATCATGTCGCAGCGCAAGCGCATCAAGGATACAGGAAACTGCATCTCACTCTTCAGCTTCAAGGTAAGTGAATCACCTGAGGCTTCAGCCATGAGGAAAAGGATACTTAATACATACAAGGATGCAGGCTATGAGATGCCTACGGTGGAAGCCGTCGCATCCGGTGAAAAGGATAAGGTAAATGCCGTCCACATAATTGATTCTCTTATAGAGGAGGGAAGCCTTACCAGGCTGGACTATCAGTACTGCATAGATAAAGAGGCGATGGATAAGGCCATGGAAGGCCTCGTGCGGCACATAAATGAAAACGGAAAGATAACTCTGGCGGAGTTCAGGGACATGCTGGGCACTTCGAGAAAGTACGCCATGGCCATCCTGGACTATACGGACAGAAACAAGATAACGCTGAAAGAAGACGATTACAGAGTATTGTACAGTGTCTGATCGCAGAATGAGGTGACATAATGGAATTCAAACAACTGGAAGCCTTTGTCAACGTGATACGCTACAAGAGCTTTTCAAAGGCTGCCGAGGCCACTTACCTCACGCAGCCCACGATCAGTACTCACATCAGTTCTCTCGAGAGAGAGCTGGGAGTCAAGCTTGTGGACCGCAGGGGTAAGGAAAGCAGACCTACGAAGCAGGGCAGGGCTTTTTACAACTATGCTGTGAACATCATCAATACCAGGGAAAGGGCCATGATGGCCATGCAGGAGTTCGGGGCAAACATCTCGGGCATGATCGAGATCAAGACCTCCAGCATCCCGGGACAGTTCATAGTGCCTGAGCTCATAGCGGGCTTCCATGAAAAGTATCCCAACGTGGTATTCAACGTGGAGCAGTCGGATTCCGACAAGGTATGTAACGACATAATCGAAAACCTGGGTGACATCGGTTTCACCGGATATTTTGAAAACAACAGCCTGAAGTGCGAACTGCTTTTCAAGGACAGACTGGTGCTCATGACCCCGAAAAACGAGAAGTTCATGAAGCTCAGGTCCATTTCTGACAAGCTGAGCATCGCGGACATAATCCACGAGGATTTCATCTGGAGAGAAGAGGGCTCAGCCACCAGAAAGACCTTTGAGAGGTGGGTGGCAGCTCATGAGAACAGGACCCTTAACAACGTTGCTACGGTAAACAGCATCGAGGGTATCAAAGCCTGCGTTGAGAAAGGGCTGGGCGTGTCCGTGCTGTCGCTTTCAGCGGCAAAGAAAGAACTGGAAGATCCCGGTGCAGACATGCTGGTGTTTGAACTTGAAGGTGTGGACCTCGAAAGAGAGTTCTACATGGTATACAACAAAAATACCACGCTCTCGCCGGCTGCAGCCAAATTCAGGGACTACGTGGTGGAAAAATATATAAGCAAACGTTGAACGAGGTCCCGGGACCCGGAAAGGTATTGATCCATGCTTAATATAGGCAATCTTGTGGTGGACAGCCTTGACTACATACTCATTGTGAACAAGGATTACAGGATAGTTTACAACACCAGATACGATGCGACTCTTAACGAGAAGTCGAAGGAGTACGACTCGTCAGACATACTGAACAAGTACTATTTTGACGTGTATCCCAAACTGAAAAAGGAAGAGTCTTCAGTTGTAAGATGCATCGAGACCAAGCAGATAATCATCATGAAGCATCAGGTGTACTATGATTATCTGGGCAGGAGATTCGTGACCAACAACGTTACCTTTCCTCTCATGAGGATGGGAGACCTGGTGGCGGTGGTGGAGCTTGCCATGGACGCTGACGAGGACAGCAGGACGGGCGAGGCCTCCAACAGAAAATTCGATGAATTCGTTCTGAGACTGCAGAAGGACGCCGGACTCATCACCTTCGAGACCATACTTACCGCGGATGAACGTATGAAGAAGGCCATAGAACAGGCCAGGATGCTATCCACGCTTCCCAATCCGGTGCTCATCTACGGAGAAACAGGCACGGGCAAGGAGATGTTCGCGCAGAGCATGATAAACTACTCCGGAGTGCCTAAGGAAAAGGTAGTCATCCAGAACTGCGCAGCGGTGCCTGACAACCTGATGGAATCCATACTTTTCGGTACCGTCAGAGGAGTTTATACAGGAGCCGAAAACAGAAAGGGCCTTTTTGAAGAGGCAGATGGGGGAGTGCTCTTCCTGGACGAGATAAGCACCATTCCCTACACCGTACAGGCTAAGCTTCTGAGAGTAATACAGGACGGAACATTCAGACCTCTCGGAGCAGCCAATGACAAGCAGGTAAACGTAAAGATCATCGGTGCGATGAACGTGGATCCCGTGAAGGCCATAGAAGAGGGAACCTTCAGGTCAGACCTTTTTTACAGGTTTTCCTCGGGCTTTATCAGTCTGGTACCCTTAAGGGAAAGAAAGGAAGACATAAAGCTCTTTATAAAATACTACGTTGATTACTTTGCCCAGGTATACAGCAGAAACATCATCGGCATAGACAGGCGCGTGGAGGATATCTTCTTGAACTATTCCTGGGAAGGAAACGTAAGAGAGTTGAGAAATGTCATAGAGGCCATGGTGGTTTCTGATCAGGACAAACAGGTCATGGGATATGATGAACTTCCGGACTATTTCATACATAAACTCAGTCAGGAGGAGACCATATACGAGAAGCTTGTTAATGAAACGGAAGAAAATACGGAAGCTGACAGGCTGACCTACCATGAACTTATGGACCGGTATGAAGAAAGGATCATAAGGGGAGCTTTGGAAGAGGCCGGAGGAAACGTTTCCCGTGCAGGAGAACTCCTGGACATACCAAGAGAGACCCTGAGATACAGAATGAAAAAACTTGGCCTGTGATGAATATCGGGCGACTAAAACTTTATAAAACGACTAAAAGCTGGCGGTGAATTTTCACCGTTCGGCTTTTTTTATTGTGCCTGCTCAGAATGCAGAAATGCGGGAAGCCTTGACTGGCAACGCTTTAACGATTTAAAGAATAAAATGGCATGCTAATTGCTAATAAATAATAGTAACTATAAAAATGCGTTCTAATAGGACGCAAGAAAGGAGAAATATATGGAAACTGTAGGTATTATATCATTACTTCCTATCATAGTTGCTCTGATTTTGTCCTTCTGGACAAAAGACGCTCTGCTTTCATTATTGGTAGGCTGCCTTATCGGTGTAGTTATCCAGAATCAGAGTGTCGATATTTTCAGAGGACTTGCGCTTCTGCTTCAGGATGCTCTGGGAAATGCAGACTTTATCTGGGTACTTGCCATTGAGGTATTCATCGGTATCCTGGTCGCTTTCTTTATGAAATCCGGAGCTATTCATGCGTTTGTCGACTGGATAAACGGAAAGAAATTATCAAAGAGAGGAACTGAGATCATGGCATATTTGCTTGGTATCTTCATCTTCTTCTCAGATTACTTCTCACCCCTGTACGTTGGTAACGTTATGAGACCGCTTACGGATAATGCCAAGACCTCCCGTGAGTATCTGGCATTCGTCTGCGACTGTACATCTGCTCCTATCTGCTGCCTTATCCCCTTCACATCATGGGGCGTATATGTAGCAGGTCTTGTTGTCGGTGTCGGCGCCATTGCTGATGCTACCATGGGTCAGGCTGCCGTAGTAGGCGCATTCAAGTTCAACTTCTACTGCTGGGCTATCCTTATCATTAACGGACTTCTTGCTGTGGGTATTATCCCTCACTTCGGTCCTATGAAGAAAGCTCAGAAGAGAGCTCTTGAAACAGGTCAGGTCTATGCTGAGGGATCCAATCCTCTGCTTTCCGGAGAATTGGATATGATCAAACCCAACGAAGGAATCAAACCCAATCTGTTCCTTGACTTCGTAATGCCCGCTATCATAATTATCGGCGTTACCGTAGGAACCTATATCGTTCTTGGTTCTGCAAGAACACTGGAAGCATTCATCTGTGCTGTAATTTATCAGTTCGTTGTAATGTGGATCACAAAGAAAGCTAAAGTGAAGGAGATGATGGATACAGCTGTTCTTGGTATCAAGGCTGTTATGGCAGCTATCCTTATCCTGGCAATGGCATACTGCATCAACTCCATCACAAAGGGACTCGGTGCACCTGCATACCTTATCAGTGTCACAGAATCATGGATGACACCGTTCTGGCTTCTGACCATCACATTCATCCTCTGCGCACTGATCTCCTTCCTTACAGGTTCATCCTGGGGAACATATGCTATCATGCTTCCTATCTGCTTACCTCTGGCATTCAACCTCACAGGAGGAGAGATGGGAGCTGTAGTATACGCTGCTATCGCTGCAGTAATGGGTGGAGGCTGCTTCGGCGACCACTGCTCACCGATCTCAGATACGACCATTCTGTCGTCTCTGGCTGCCGGCTGCGACCATATCGACCACGTAAAGACACAGATGCCTTATGCTATTTGTGCCGCTGTAATCGGCTGCATCGGATACATGATCATGGGTGCAACAATCTAATAGATCCAATCAATAAAAATTATTCATTAATACTTTAGTTCAATCAATTATTTGTATTCTGTTAATTGCGGGCGGAGCGGGGCTCCGACCCCGCCCCGCAGTATTTGGCGCATTTTTATAGTTTTTTAAAAATCATTTTTTTTGAAATAGAGGTATTAAACTTATGAAGATCGGAATCGTAAAAGAAATCAAAGAATCCGAGTACAGAGTCGGTGCTGTGCCGACAGCTGTTACTGAACTCGTTAGAAGAGGACATGAAGTCTTTGTTGAGACAAAGGCAGGAGTAGGCTCCGGATTCAGTGACGAAGATTACAAGAAGGCCGGAGCCGTTATCTGCGATACTGCGGAAGAAGTATGGACCGGCGTTGACATGATATACAAGGTGAAGGAGATCTTCCCTGAGGAATTCAAGTATCTGAGGGATGACCTGATCGTTTTCACCTACATCCACTCCAACGCTCATCCGGAGCAGACACAGGCTCTTATGAAATCAGGCTGCACATCCATAGCTTATGAGGATATCTCCGACGACAGAGGACAGTGGCCGCTCTTAAGCCCCATGTCAGAACTGGCAGGAAAGGGAGGCTTCCTGGCTGCACTTCACTTCATGCAGACCATAAACGGAGGTCCCGGAAAACTTCTGGCCAACGTATGCGGAGCAGCTGCACCTGTAGTTACCATCATCGGATGCGGTCATTCAGGACTCGGCGCATGCGAGCTCGCTGCTGCATTCGGCTGCCAGGTATACGTTCTGGATATCAACTATGATGCCATGCTGGCAGCTAAGGAGCATATGCCTAACAACGTAAGCTTCCTCTTCTCCAACAGAGACAATCTCATTGACTGCCTTAAGAAGACTGACGTTCTCATCAACTGCATCCTCTGGCCGAAGACCAGAAAGGATCATTTGGTGAACCGTGAAGATCTGAAACTCATGAAGCCCGGCGCAATGATCGTAGACGTTGCCTGCGATGACGAGGGAGCCATCGAGACTTGCAGATCCACTTGCCATAAGGATCCGGTATACTTTGAAGAGGGCATCATGCACTACTGCGTGGACAACATTCCTTCAGCATTCGCACAGACATCTTCAGTAACTCTCTGCAATGCTACTCTTCCTTTTGCGCTGGCTATCGCCAACAAGGGCGTAAAACAGGCTCTTAAGGATGACAAGCACTTAAGAAGAGGACTTACCACTTTCGAAGGAAAGTTATGTCTGCTTGAAACTGCTGAAAAGCAGAACATTCCTTTTACCGATCCCAACGAATTGGTAAAGACCTTTTAAAAAACAGATACCTTAAAGAACTGCGGGGACAGTCTGCGGCATGCCGCCGGGCTGTCCCTGTTTTGCTGAAAGCCTTTTACAGGCTGTATCAGATAGAAAGGGAGTACTGTAATGGCACAGCAGTATACGAAAGAAAAATTTGAAATAATAGGAATAAATGATCTGAATGAAGACGGTACATCCAGACAGGAGATCCTTAAGAAGGCTCTTTATTCGGGCGACGATGAACTCACCTTCAACAGGGGACCGATGAGGGAGGACGACCACCAGCTCATCGAAGCCATGATCAAGGGCAAAAAAGTAGGAGAACTGGATGACGAAGACTACAGAAGATATAACGCCATGATCCGGGTGGCAAAAGATGCAAGGATCCAGATCTATGAAGAAGAAAACGACGACGGCACGCATGTTTTCACGGCTGAAGCGGTCTTGATCGTCCCGTACGCGGTATCCGTGGAGTCCAGAAAAGCAATCAATGACAGAAAAAGGATCGCAATAGGCACTATGAGCATAGTATTCTTCGCCTTAGCTGTATGGCTGCTAATCAAGGGCGAATTCAAGTCTGCGATCCTGGGAGTTATCATAGCTGCTGTAATGGCCTGGTGGGGATTCATCAGGAAACCGGAAAAAGATGACGTTGTCATGCAATATATAGAGACAGGCAAGAAAGGAAGAACATGGTGATGGATCCCGGCAAAGCATACTATGCTTCGATCTTCAACGATGTTCTGGCGCCGGTAACTCAGGGTCCTTCCAGTTCCAATACTGTGGGACCCTTTAGAATAGGCACCATAGCCAGAAGCATACTCAAGGGAGAACCGAAGAAAATAAAAGTAAAAATGAGCACAAAAGGCGGATATTTTGCGACCTTTTACAATATGGAAAGCGACAAAGGCTTCCTCTCAGGAATACTGGGCAGGGATCTCATAAAGGACGATCTGGCCCTGGTATACGATGCAGCAAAAGAAGCAGGCCTTGAATACGAGTTCAAGTTCAGGGACGACGTGCCGCCCATCCCGACGGAGCTTGCGGTAGTTACAGTAACCTCAGATCAGGAAGAACTTAACATGAGATGTGTTTCCCTGGGAGGCGGTGAGATACTCATAAACGAGCTGGACGGTAAAACCTGCAGGCTCAAGGGCGTTTTTGAAGAGGAGATAGAAGTAAGAGGCGAAAAGAGAAAAGTGCCCTCTGTATATCCTTTCAAGCCCATGCCCGGAGCTGAGCCCTGTTTCAGAACATCTGAAGAGATGCTTAAGTACGCTAAGGAAAACGGCAAAGAACTCTGGGAAGCTGCGATTGACTATGAAAAGAGCCTTACAGGGCAGTCTGCTGAGGAAATAATGGACATTGCAGGCAGCACCCTCGAACTGGCTTACAGAGCCATCGGCAGAGGCCATGAAGAAGGCGTGACCTTCGAGGGCATGACCGTAGCCAAGGCGCCTGAGATCCGGGAGAAGATGAAGGACATGACTCTGATACCGACAGGTATCGGCGAGGAAGGAGGGCTGGATGCCCTGGCGATGGTGGAGTATTCAAACGCTCACGGCATCATAGTATGCATGCCCACGGGAGGTGCGTCAGGAGTTATACCTGCAGCCATAAAGTCTGCAGCAAAACAACTGGAAAAGACCCGTGAAGATGAGATAAAGGCGCTGCTTACGGCAGGACTTATGGGAGTATTTTACTATCCCACACACTACCACGGAGCCCTGGGGTGCCAGGCTGAGGTGGGCATAGCGGTGTCACAGGCATCAGCCGCACTGGCATCATTTATCACGAAAGATCCGGAGGCCATCGAAAGGGCCGCTGTTTTAGGCATACAGTATCTCCTGGGACAGGTATGCGATCCCATAGAAGGCTATCCTCAGGTACCATGCTTCATAAGGAACATAGCATCGGTTTCCGTTGCAGCTGCCTGCGCCAACTACGGTGTTCTGGGGCTGGATACTGCAGTAAGCCTGGATGAGATGGTGGGAGCAGTTCTCAGGGTAGGAGAGGCTTTAAGAGATAGAAGGATAAATGATTTGGGAACCTTCGCATGCCGCTACAAAGCAAACCCTGAAAGCACTTTAGGAAAGAAAGGATGACTGACATGAGAGTAGGTATAGTCAAGGAGATAAAAAACAGCGAAAACAGAGTGGCGATAATTCCTCAGAACGTTTCTGAATTCATTGCTCACGGTCATCAGGTACTGGTGGAAGCCGGAGCAGGAGAGGGTTCGGGATTCTCAGATGAAGAGTACGCCGAGGCGGGAGCAGTGCTTTGCAGCAAAGCGGAAACTGTCTGGGAGAATGCGGAACTTCTTTACAAGGTAAAGGAGATCCTGCCACCTGAATATAAATATCTGAGGGACGATCTGATACTTATGACCTACATCCACTCGAATTCCCACGTGGAGCAGACAGATAAACTGCTGGATTCAGGCATCATCTCCATAGCTTTGGAGGACGTTTCCTCTGATGATCCCATGAAAAAATGGCCTCTGGTGGCCAATATGGGAGAACTGGCAGGGAAGGGAGGATTCCTTGCGGCGCTTTATTACGCTCAGTCAGTACACGGAGGACCGGGGCTGCTCCTTGCCAACGTGGCAGGAGACGATCAGCCTGTAGTATCCATCATAGGCTGCGGCTATACAGGAAAGGGCGCTGCGGAATTTGCATCTGCCTTCGGAAACAAGGTAAGGATACTGGACGTGAACTTCAAGGCTATGGAAGAAGCGAAGAAATATTTTCCTCCGAACGTATCCTTTATGTATTCCAACAGGGCCAACATACTGAAGTGTCTGAAGGATTCAGACGTGATCATCAACTGCATACTCTGGGACAAGACCAGAAAGGATCACCTCATCTACAGGGAAGATCTTAAGCTGATGAAAAAAGGCGCCATGATCATAGACGTGGCCTGCGATGACGCAGGAGCAGTGGAGACATGCAGATCCACTACCCACGAGGATCCTGTCTTCTATGAAGAGGGCATACTTCATTACTGCGTAGACAACATCCCTTCGGCATTCTCGAAGACCTCTTCAGTGAGATTCTCCAATGACAGCCTTCCTTTTGCGATGGAAGTGGCTGACAAAGGTGTGGTTCAGGCTTTGAAGGACAATAAACATCTGAGAAGGGGACTGACCACGTATAAGGGCGTCCTTACCATGGTGGAGACCGGAATAAAACAAAACAGGCCCTATACAGAGCCTGATGAGTTCGTAAAAAATCTTTGATGTTATTTTGAAGTAAGTCTGGCTTTGATGTCCTTCATAGGAGGAAGCTGAGCCAGAATGATGGCTAAGAATATCAGGATTATGCCTATGATCTCCCTTCCGGTGAAGCGCTCGTTTAAGAAGATATAGCCTGCAAAGGCTGCGAACACTGATTCGAGGCTCATGAGAAGAGCGGCTACTGTAGGATCCGTGTATTTCTGGGCGGTGACCTGGAGAGCGTAGCAGAAGCCTATACCTCCGATGCCGCAGTAAAGGATCGACGGTATCACCGCAGCTATCTGTGAAAAACTGAGATCCTCAAAGATGGCGCCAAATGTAAGACAGATTATCGAGGCAGTGATGAATTCCACTATGGAAAAATGCACTCCCACGAATTCCTTTACATACTTTGCTATCAGCGTGATATGCAGAGCGAAGAATATTGTGGCCCCCAGGATTATCAGGTCCCCGGCAGCTACCGTAAAGGATTCCGTCATACAGAGGTAGTAAAGACCTATCACGGCGAGGACGGTTCCTATCCAGGTGAATACGCTGGTCCTGTTTTTGTAGACTATCCATGAAAGGATGGGGACAAAGATAATATATATCGAATTGAGGAAGGCGGCCTTGGCGGCAGGAACGTAGGCGAGACCTGCCTGCACCATGGTATTTCCCAGGACGTTGGTCAGGACGCAGAGGGGAGCCACTTTTAAAAGACGCATATAATATGATTTGTCTTTTTTCACGTGGACTTCACCCCTGAGAGCCTCAGCTTTTCTTTCGCGGAGGCTCATGATCCAGGCGATGACGGAGAGGGTGAAGACTCCCATGACGCATCTCAGCCCATAAAAAGACGCAGGGCCGATCTCGGTGGCTGCGATCTTCTGAAATACCACCTGAGTGCCCCATATGAAAGCGGCTCCTATGAGCATTATATTGGACCAAAATTTAACGTTTTTCTGCATATGATATCCTCCGGGATACATTCATATTAGAACAGTAACAGGACAAAATCAATGGCGAATAATGACCAGAAAACACTGAAAAATATGCGCAGTTACGGCACGGGATATTTAGGACAGGGTCTCACTTACGGCTTCATGTCAACTTATCTGGTGCTGTTCCTGACGAACTGTGTGATGATGAGTTCATCGGTGGCAGCTACCATATCGTCGGCAGCGCTTATCCTTGAGGTATTCATGGGCATGCTTGTGGGCAATCTGTCAGACAGCTGCACCTCGAAAATGGGTAAAAGAAGGCCTTTCATGCTGGCTGCAGGCATAGCCATATTTCCTATAATGACATTGCTGTTCAGAAAGGTCTCCTTCGTTGGTGCAGGTATGGTCGTATATTACCTGATCTTCTCCATGCTGTTCAGGGTATGCTTCTCTACATGGGAGATACCAAATCAGGCTCTTGGAGCTGAACTTGTCTCGGGATATGATGAGAGGACTGAACTGAGAACTACCACAAGGTTTTTCTCGGTGGTGGGGAATGCCATGGGATATCTGCTTCCTTTAGGAGTTCTGTCTTTGTTTGCAGACAACACCTCAGGAGGATGGTGGGCAACGGGTATTATTATCGGACTCATCACCATGGGGAGCTGGCTGTTTTCCTTTGCGGCCAACAAGGGAAAAGGAGCCTTTCTGAGACCGGAAGATGCGGTGAAGCATACTAACAGAGCCGGAGAGATAATAAAAAGCTATGGGGAACTGGTAAAACTCAGGGCAGGCAAACTTGCAGTACTGTACAAGACAGCTTTTTCATGCGCTTATGCACTCTTCAACGTAGCGACCATATATTACCTTAAATACAGCGCGGGTTTCGACAACAGATTCATGTCATACATGTATATAGTGACGTCGGCGGTATTCCTCGCTGTGACCCCTGTCATAAACCGCATGGCTCTTAAACGGGGCAAGGTCACCCAGCAGATGATAAGCATGGGAGTTTGCGGGGTGATAGGAGTGATCATATTCTTCCTGTGCCCGGGAACCATAGCGGGGACTCTGATATACATGGCACTTTTCGCTTTCATGCAGACCTCATTCTGGCAGGTGAGCTCAGCCATTTTCTACGACGTCATAGAAGCTGACGAGTGGGTGAACCACAAGAGGAGAGAAGGCGATATGATGTCGATGATCTCCGTGCTGGGCACACTGGTCTCGGCGGTCATGGTGCAGATATTCGGTATCATCCTGGATGGAGCCGGATTCGACGCTGCGCTTGATACTCAGAACGTTGCAGTGGTCTCCATGCTGAATATCACCTTCATTCTTCTCCCCGCTGTTTTTCTCATTTTGGGCACACTTGTTCTGAAGATATTCCCCATCAACAAGAAGACCTTTGGATCCATAAGAAGCGCTCTGGATAAAAGAGCTCAGGGTGAAGATTATTCTGAATATATGGACGATATCAATAAGATCGTAGGCAAAAAATGATGAACCATTTTAAGCGACAAAAAACTGTCGCTTTGTTTTTTGAAATGACAAAAAATCAACCATGTTACCAATATAAACGATAAAATATATTGAAAAATCAAGCATATAAGCCCATAAGTGGCTTATTTTTGATCATATTTTAAATGGCACATATTTTGCTTTAAAATTATGCCGTGGGTGTAAATGCAATGACACATGAGGGTGTAATTGCACTTTTGTCGTGTCATTCAGAGAAAATCAAAGAAAGGAGAAAGATATATGGCTATATTAAAGGACAAGAAGGCCATCATTATCGGAGATAGAGATGGAATTCCTGGTCAGGCCATCGCAGAATGCGCTGTTTCGGCAGGAGCCGAAGTAGTGTTCTCCTCTACGGAGTGCTTTGTCTGAACTGCCGCCGGAGCCATGGATCTTGAAAACCAGAGAAGAGTGCTGGAATTCAGCGAACAATACGGAGCTGAGAACGTTGTGGTTCTCCTCGGTGCCGCTGAAGGTGAAGCTGCAGGTCTTGCAGCTGAAACAGTTACCCTCGGTGACCCTACTTGGGCAGGTCCTTTGGCAGGAGTCTCGTTGTGACTCGCAGTTTACCACATTTGCGAACCTGAAGTTAAGGAAGAGATCGATCCTGACGTATATGATGACCAAATAAGCATGATGGAGATGGTTCTCGACGTGGATGACATCTGCAATGAGATGAACGCCATCAGAGAACAGCTTTGATCGAAAAGTAATTGGGAAGGTGCCGGCGGCATCTTCCCAAGATTCAAAACAGGAGAAAAAAATGAAGAATTATGATTTGATCATAATAGGCGCCGGCCCGGCGGGACTCAGCGCAGGACTGTATGCGGGACGCGCCAGACTGAACACACTTATAATCGAAAAACAGAAGAACGGCGGACAGATAGTCATCACCGACGAGATAGAAAACTATCCCGGATGCATAGAAGGGGAGACAGGTCCGTCCCTCATAGACAGAATGGTGAAGCAGACCGAGAAGTTCGGTGTGGATCACGTATTCGATACAGTGACAGACATGGATCTTACCGGCGATGTGAAAACGGTGAAATGCCTTCACGAGGAATATTCAGCTAAGGCAGTTATCA
>CACYYH010000040.1 GCA_902778565.1 uncultured Eubacteriales bacterium | reverse complement strand
CCAGCATATGCTCTTAAATACAAAAGCCCAGTCCAGTTTAAAACTGAAATGGGCTTTGCATAGGCTTTTTTGTGTGTCTACTTTTTGTTGACTAGTTCACATTAATGCCGGGCTTTAATATTCATTTTTATTCTACTAGCCAACCGCCTGAGTTGAACTTGTACTGTTTACCGTCGATGGTGAGGGTCTCGCTCTTAGCATACCATCCTGATGTGTCTCCGAACCACCAGCGGCTTCCTGACTGATGCCATGATCCCTGGCGTTTGTAAGTCCATCTTCCTACTGTATTAAGCTTCCAGTAGCCTTTGACCCATTCGTTCTTGGCCATGACGCCGGTGGACTTGAAGTAATAGTAATAACCGCCTATTACCTTCCAGCCTTTGACCATGGCTCCATCTGAATCGAAGTAATAGCGCTTGCCGGACAATTCCCTCCATCCTGTAGCCATAACGCCGGATGAATTGAAGTAATATCTAACTCCGTTTATGGTCTTCCATCCTGTGGTCTTGGTTCCGTCAGCCTTGATGTAGTACCAGTAGCCGCCGGATTTTCTCCAGTGTGCGGTTCCTGATGTGGATGAACTCGAAGAGGATGAACCTGACGAACCTGATGAAGGAACTGTTCCGCTGATGCTCAGGAAATCAGATCTGATATATCCTGTCTTTCCGGAATAACTTACCTTATACCAGGTATATCCGTCTGTGCCCTTGGCACTGCCTGTAACGGTTACTCTCGTGCCTGCAGCAAGTACCATTACGATGCTGTAATCAGTTCCGGCTCCTGCTCTGACGTTTACTCCGTCTGCAGGTGTAACTGTTCCTGTGCATCCGGAGTCGGATGATGAAGAACTTCCGGGATAAGGACAAGCCTTGGAGGGCATGCTCTTGTACACGGGGATCAGGAACGTGATGGCGGTAGTGACACCATCGTATCCTTTCTTGAGTCTGCTTCCCTCGAGCTCCGCACCTTGTACGTTTGACATGTACTGGTGTGTGGCTACTCCTGAAAGGCCGTTCATAACGTTGAACTTTTTGAAGTAAAGAGTGTTCTGCTTTCTTCCAACGTACTCTTCGTAGTAGATCTTGGCTCCGCCCAGAATTGATTTATATCTGGTGTTCCAGGGTCTGCCATAGCTTCCGGATCCGCTGGCGTAGATCAGTCCGTTCTCTACAGCTGTTCTGCCGCCTGATGCATAAGCGTTGATGTTGAAGAAGTTGAATATTTCCTCATAGCCGCTTTCTCTTCCGGAAATGGACGCTCCATAGCCGCTTGATCCCTGCTCTACTATGATCATTGATGCGAGAACGTAAGGATTTACCTTGCTGTTCTTACCGGCTTTGATAAGAGCTTTGACGTATGTGGTGGGAGGAGCGGTAAGAAGGCTGTCATGTGAAGTCTTGGGATAGGAATTCGCCAGGAAAGTACCTTTAACCAGATTCTTCAGTCCTGCTTCCTTCTGAGTATCCGCATCATAGGAGTGTGTCATGAACTGGAAGATACCATTTTCTGTAAGGAAATTCCTTGGATCCATATAGTATTTGGTTACTTCCGGAGTGGCTGTATACCATCCGCCTGTATCATAGCTCGTGTATGTTCCTGTGCTGGAATCGTAGTTGGGATATTCCTGAGATCTGAAGGACAAAGGAAGCGATCCTGCAACTACGTTGATGCCGGGCTTGGTCTCTTTATCGATCACGGAAGCAAATGTCAGATTAGTGATGGTCGGTTTGAATACCCATGTAGGGTGCTTCTTGTGAAGATTGACCAGCGGCGTGATGTACGTCGAAGGGAATCCCAGACTTGTAAGATATGCCTTATATTCCGCAACGGTCATCTTGGTGATGTCCGTGGTCGCGCCATACACCGCGGAAGGTACTGAAAACGTGAACGTCACTGTCAGTATGATCACCAGCAGCACCAGCCTCAGCAATGTCTTATGGGTTTTGTGTGAATAAGTATTTGAATGCATTTCTTCACCTCTGCTTATTTAGCAGGACCGAGTCTGCCGTCGTTGTAATGCTTCCTGCAAAGAGAAACGTACATGTCGTTTCCGCCTACAACTATCTGATCTCCGGATTTGACTATCTTGCCGTCTACTACACGGGCTACCATAGTGGCCTTACGTCCGCACCAGCAGATGGTCTTGATCTCCTCTATCTTATCCGCATATACAAGCAAGTAATATGATCCTTCGAAGAGTTCGTTCCTGAAGTCGTTCTTAAGGCCGTAGCAAAGAACCGGAGTATTGAAGGAATCAACTATCTCCACAAGTTCTTCGATGTGGTGCTTTCTCAGGAACTGGCACTCATCTATAAGGACGCAGTCTATGTGATGGCGTTCATTCTCTTTCATGAACAGCTCCAGTATGTTAGTATCGTCATTTACGATAGTGGCTGCTCTCTGAATACCGATCCTGGACGTTATGACTCCTGTGCCGTATCTGTTATCAACGGAAGGAATGAGAGTCATGACTGTCTGTCCTCTTTCCTCGTAGTTATATGCAACCTTGATGAGGTCGATGGACTTGCCGGCATTCATAGTTGAATATCTGTAATAAAGCTGTGCCATAATATGCCTCCAACTATATATTGATACATATATTATACAGCAAAAAATCCAAAATGCAAGAAAAATATGTAAATCAAAACAACAAAAAAGCCTTGAAAATCAAGGCTTCCGAGCAATTCACATATATTTATTATGTAAACCATTTCCGCGTTTTTTCGCCGTCTTTCACATACTGTATGATGTGAGACCCACCCTCTTTTCTGTCACCGGTAAAAACCATAAAAAAGAACCTCGTTACGAGGTTCTCCGCGGTATTATGATTCAGATTAGAGAGCACGGTTTACTAATCCGGATCTCATGCATCTTGTGCAAACGTTAGCTCTTCTAACAGTTCCGTTTTCATCAACGACTCTGACTTTCTGAATGTTTGCGTTCCATTTTCTTCTGGTGTGTCTCATGGAGTGAGAAACATTGTTGCCGGAAACTTGTCCCTTACCGCAGATTTCGCATTTCTTTGACATGCCGTGCACCTCCTTCTTGTATTTATAGCCTTTCGGCAAAATCCCATAATAAAACCTGTTCGCACTCGAACAAATGACAGTATAGCACAAGTGTTAATTAAAATGCAAGAACTTTTTTTACATTTCGTGAATTACTTGGTTTCAGGTATCAAAGACCCGCAGTATTCGCATACGTTACCCTTGGTGGTAGCCCCGCAAAACGGGCATTTCCTGGGCCTGTTGCGCAGTTCGGCCTTCATTTCCCTTATCTCCTGCTCCTGCTTTTCGATCTCTTCGAGTACTTCCTGTCTGCGCTTCTTCCAGCCGAAATACGGAAGAAGCGCCCACGCCATGAAAGCAAGTCCTATTATGATACTTACTCCCCTGGCACCCGCATCAAACTCCGGATCCGGAGCTATTCCCACGTAGATAAACAGCAGTCCTGCTGCTATCTTCGCTATCATCACTCCGGTCTTCGGTTTTTTGTTGGTTGACATAATCTAGTCTCCTGTAAATCAGTTATACTTCTCATGAAGTACCGGTCTTCCCTCTTCTCTGGACCTGTTCATGTCGATGACACGCTGATTCTGACTGCCTCTGAACAGCAAAGTAAGGTCTCTCAGGTCCTTCTCGTAGCGTCCGTCGATGAGAATATCAGTAACTTCAAGTAATTTTCCTACCCATGGATCCTCTTTCTGAAGTTCCATGAGTTCCTCATAAGTATAACCCGTAAAGACCACCACGTTCAAGCCCTTTTCCTTTACTTTGGAAGCCAGTGAATAGCTTGCTTCAGGCTGATACAGAGGATCTCCGCCTGAGAGCGTTATGCCGTCAAGCAAAGGATTCTCATCCATAGCTTTTATAATCTTTTCTATTTCGCAGTCGTATCCGCCTCCGAAGTCCCAGGTCTCCGGATTATGACATTCAGGGCAGTGATGTCCGCAGCCCTGTGTGAAAACCGCGAATCTGAGACCGGGACCGTCCACTATGGATTCTCTGACTACGCCTGCTATTCTGATGGTATCTTTCATTTTTTTCCTCACAATAATGTGCCCGACGCAAAAGCGCCGGGCATAAGTCATATTCTTCAGTACTCAGGATCAAAGCTGTTCGAGGCCTGTAGATGTGTCGTGCTTTACACGATCGTGTTCTTCTGCTCTCTTGGCGTCGTTCCACTGATCCATGGTGCCTACCAGGTATCCTGTGATCCTTCTGATACTCTCAAAGCCCTTATCTCCGTCTTTCTCAGTTCTTCCGCACTGAGGGCATACGTTGTCGATAATGCCGGTGTATCCGCAGCAAGGGTCTCTGTCTACAGGATGGTTGACGGAACCGTAACCGATACCGCTTTCCTTCATGCATCTGATGACCTTCTCAAAGGCATCCAGATTCTTCATGGGATCTCCGTCAAGCTCAATGTAGGAGATGTGTCCGCCATTGGTAAGTGCATGATAAGGAGCTTCCAGTCTGATCTTTTCAAATGCATTGATGGGATAGTATACGGGAACGTGGAAGGAATTGGTGTAGTAATCTCTGTCTGTAACGCCTTCGATCACACCGTATTTCTTCTTGTCGATCCTTACGAATCTGCCGGAAAGACCTTCTGCAGGTGTAGCGATGAGTGACCAGTTGAGTTTAGTCTGTCTTGCTCTCTCGTCGGTCTTTCTTCTCATGAAGCTTACGATCTCAAGACCAAGCTTCTGAGCTTCCTCGGATTCACCGTGGTGCTTGCCGATGAGGGCCTTAAGGCACTCTGCAAGACCGATGAAGCCTACGGTAAGAGTTCCGTGCTTGATGACTTCTTCTACAGTGTCATCAGGTCCCAGGTTCTCTGAATCGATCCAGATTCCCTGACCCATGAGGAACGGGAAGTTTCTGACCTTCTTCTGGCACTGGATCTTGAATCTGTCATAGAGCTGATCCATTGCAGTATCAACCATTCCGTCAAGGAGTTCGAAGAAGATATCTACGTCTCCCTTGGCCTTGATGGCCAGTCTGGGAAGGTTGACTGAGGTGAAGCTCAGGTTTCCTCTTCCGGTTACGATCTCTCTTGTGGGATCGTAAACGTTTCCGATAACTCTGGTACGGCAGCCCATGTAAGCGGCCTCTGTTTCAGGACGGCCGTCAACGATATATGGCTTATTAAAAGGAGCGTCTAAGAATGAGAAGTTAGGGAACAGTCTCTTTGCGGAGGTCTCGCAGGCCAGTTTGAACAGGTCATAGTTGGGATCTCCGGGGTTGTATGAAACGCCCTCTCTTACCTTAAATATCTGGATCGGGAATATAGGTGTTTCGCCGTGTCCGAGACCTGCCTGTGTAGCCAGCATGATCTGCTCCATTACAAGTCTTCCTTCAGGGGAAGTATCGGTTCCGTAGTTGATGGAGGAGAACGGAACCTGAGCGCCTGCTCTGGAGTGCATGGTGTTAAGGTTGTGGATGAGAGCTTCCATTGCCTGATAAGTCTTACGTCTGATCTCTTTGTCAGCAAACTTTCTGGCCCTGCCCTGCATCTTCTCGAGTTCTGCATCATCTACATTGGGAAGGATCTTCTTGAGTTCAACTCTTTCGATCTCCATGTAGTTGTTGTCCCATGCCATGCAGGGACGTACGTCATATTTAGATTCTATATCGAGGCAGATGGTCTTAGCCTTATCCTGCCCGTCTTCAACATCCATGAGGAAATCAATCATCTTGCCCAGGTTCTGGTGATAAAGCTTCTTATAGGTCTTTCTCACGCCGGGGGCAATGCCATAATCGAAGTTCGGAATAGACTGACCGCCGTGCTGGTCATTCTGATTGGACTGAATGGCAATGCAAGCTAAGGCAGCATAGCTCTCAATGTCATTGGGTTCTCTCAGGTGTCCGTGTCCGGTGCTGAAGCCTCCCTGAAGAAGCTTGGCAATGTCGATCTGGCAGCATGTCATGGTAAGAGTATAGAAGTCCATATCGTGGATATGGATGTCTCCGTCCTCATGAGCCTTGACGTGCTTGGGATCGATAACATACATCTTATAGAATTCCTTGGCGCCTTCTGAACCGTACTTAAGCATGGTTCCCATTGCGGTGTTACCGTCGATGTTGGCATTCTCACGCTTGATGTCGTTATCCTTGGCATCCTTGAATGTAAGGTCTTCATATATCTTCATGAGCTTCGTGTTCATGTCACGGGCTCTGGTACGCTCTGCTCTGTAAAGGATGTACTCCTTAGCTGTGCGGGCGTGTCCGTTTTCGATGAGGACCTTCTCAACTGCGTCCTGGATCTGTTCTACTGTAGGCACCTGATTGTGGCATACTTCAAGGAGATAGTCTTCTACCTCCTGTGCGATCTCAAGGGAAAGGTCGTGATCCTTACCCCCAAGAACTTGTGCTGCCTTGAATATCGCGTCGGCTATTTTATTAATATCGTAATCAACTGTACGGCCGTCGCGCTTTACGATTTTTTTGATTCCGTTCATGGATGGCTCCTTTCTTGATTAAGTCCCAGTGTCGTGGATAAAACCACAACATCTTGTGGCTCGCTTCTAACTATACTACCAAATAAGGTGACTGTCAACAACTTTTTTTCAAAGCAAAAACACGCCCGAAGCCTTGATTTTCAAGCGTGTTTACATAAAATTTTTGAACGTAAATCAAATTTTTTTAATAGAAATATTGAATAATACAAAACACAATATCTAGTTATATCGCTTTACCATAATCAAGCGATAAAACGGTTAGCCAAGACTATTATGTTGTTTTCCTGCATTTTCCAAGTTTACCGGCTGTAATACTCGTCTTTCAGTATCGACATGAGATTCAGATCCACGTATCCGCCGTTCTTTTTGCCTCCGTGACGCATGCATCCCTCGTCTTTCAGTCCTGTTTTGATATACAGATTGTGAGCGATCTCGTTTCCTGTCATATAATCCAGGGTGACGCGCTCACATTTCATCTCATCAAAAGCCCAGGCCAGCACAGCCTTCAGAGCATCCTCTCCCAGACCAAGACCGCGAAGCCCTGTTTCACCTATATATATCCTGGTGATGTCCAGGGAATCATAGTGTGGATTTATATTTGATATATATACCCTTCCTATGGGTGCGTCGCTGCTCTTCATGCATATGGTAAGGTCCAGCTGCGCCGGGTCATCCGCCCTGCTGCGGATCTCATCTGCGATCTCCATCAGGTCACGGCCTTCGTTTATGGTAAAGAACTCCGTCACCTCAGGTTTCTTTTCCCAGTAAGCAAAGATATCCCAGTCGGCTTCTATGGTCTCTCTTATATATACTTTGTTGCCTTCGAGCCTCATAAGTCTTCCTCTTCCCTTTCTATGTGGGTGCCTTCCTTCTTTTCCAGAGCTCTGATGACCTCGTCTATGGATATGCCTTCGCCGTGAGCTATGGCAGCCAGATCATCGTATTCGTACTTTTCTCTTTCGACGCCGTAGCCGGTGGACTGCTTTTTGTGTATCTCTCCGAAAGGCGTATCCACGGAAACAATCTCACGTTTCAGAGCGTAGCGTTTGCTTACGTTCTCCCTGATGCCCAGAGTGGTGGTGTATTTGAATATGGCTCTCACCATCTCATCGCGCTTGTCTTCTCTCACCATGACTGTGAGGACTACGCCGGGACGGGACTTCTTCATGTAAACCGGAGTCGTGTAGACTTCCACAGCCCCCAGTTCAAAGAACCTGTCGCAGGCGAAGCCTATCCTCTCAGGGCTCATGTCATCAAGGTTCATCTCCAGTTCCACGATCTTATCCGTCATTCCGGCTTCTTCCCCCAGAAGGATACGCACTGCATTCAGCACCGGGAAATCCATCTTTCCCATTCCATAGCCAATGGTCTCTGTCTTCATGAGAGGCTGGTCGCCGAAATCCTCAACAAAGTATTTCAGTAGAGCCGCGCCTGTAGGTGTGCAGAGTTCGCCGTCGATATCCTTTGAATATGTGGGCACTCCTTCAAGTATAAGCGCGGTTGCAGGTGCAGGCACAGGAAGTATGCCGTGAGCGCATTTCACAGTACCCTTTCCCACGTGTACGGGAGAAGCTGCGATGCGGTCCGCTCTCAATTTATTTATAAGGTAACAGCAGGCTGCCACGTCTGCCACAGCGTCCATGGCTCCCACCTCGTGGAAATGGATCTCTGTAACTGCAGTGCCGTGTACCCTGCTCTCTGCATCAGCTATTATCTTATATACGTTTACAGCGTCATATTTGACCTTTTCAGGGGCTTTCAGGCTGTTTATGACTGATTCTATATCCGCCATGGATGAATGGTGGTGATGGCCGTTTTCATGGTCATGGTCATGATGATGATCGTGCTCATGTTCGTGATGATGCTCCCCTTCTTCTTCCCCTTTGACAAGGACATGCATGTGAGTGCCGGTCACACCCATCTTCACGGTCTTTTCAGCCCTGTATTCAACCCCCGGGATACCCATGGCGTTCAGTTCTTTGCACATCGCTTCGGGATCATCGAATAATTCAAGCATTGCGGCTGTCAGCATATCGCCTGCGGCTCCCATGGAGCAGTCTATAAACAATGTCCTCATCTTTTGTCCTCCTTAACGTGCATGTGATTGATCATAGATGCGCTGTAGGCAGCGCCGAAGCCGTTATCTATGTTTACTACCGTTACTCCCGATGCGCAGGAATTCATCATGGCAAGAAGCGCCGTGAGACCTTCAAAAGAAGCGCCGTAACCCACGCTGGTGGGTACCGCTATCACGGGGCAGTCCGAAAGGCCTCCTATAACGCTGGCCAGAGCTCCCTCCATACCTGCGATGGCGATGATCACAGAGGCGCTCATTATCTGATCCATGTGGTTCAGCGTTCTGTGAAGTCCTGCCACGCCGCAGTCATAGGCTCTTTCAACTTTGTTGCCCAGGGCTTCGCAGGTAAGAGCCGCTTCCTCTGCCACAGGGATATCGCTGGTGCCGGCGGTGACGATGAGAACAGTGCCGATACCGTCAGGCTCAGGCATATCGCCTACTATACCTATGCGTCCTTCCGGATGATAGGTGAAACCCTTAAGGTCCTTCAGGGCCTCAGCCTTTTCATTGTCTATGCGGGTAATGAGTATGCGGTCCTGACCGCGCTCAGTCATGGTCTCAGCTATGGTTCTTATCTGTTCCGCAGTCTTTCCGGCCCCATAGATCACCTCAGGCGTTCCCTGCCTGTAAGCGCGGTGCACGTCCACCTTGGCAAAGCCTATATCCACAAAGGGGGCTTTCTTAAGCATGATCTCCGCTTCTTCCTCGCTTATCCTGCCGTTTTTTATTCCATCTATCAAATCTTTTACGTAGCTGCTCATTTATACTACCTATTATCTGAAGACCGGATCAAGTTCCACTTTTCTGAAATGTTCTTTGACAGTGTCTTTGATCCACTCTTCGTTTTCTTTATATAAATCAAAATCTTTTTCTTTTATCTGGATCAGCGCGTCTTTTCCTCTGACACGGACCCTGAAATCGCTGAAACCCATATCCATCATAAATGCTTCGCAGGCTTCCACCGACTTCAGTTTTTTGAACGTCAGCTCCTCGCCTGTGAGTATCCTGGTGGCAAGACATGCATATGCGGGTTTGTCCCAGGTGAAGAGTCCCGCTTCTTTTGAAAGCCTTCTTATCTCATCCTTGGTGAGGCCGGCTTCCAGAAGCGGCGACCTTACTCCCAGCTCCATGAGAGCTTTGACACCGGGGCGGTCACTCAGGTCGTCCGAGGCGTTGGTACCGTCGACTATAAGGTCATAACCGTCTTTTGCAGCCCTTCTCATGATAGCGCCCATGATGTGTTTTTTGCAGGTATAGCATCGGTCTGCGGGATTTGATACGATGACGGGATCTGCAAGGACATCCAGATATATCACTTCCATATCCGCATCAAGATCCGCCGCAAGCCTTTTCGCATCCTCAAATTCAAACTCAGGCTGAAAGTCGGACTTGGCGTAGTATGCCTTAACGTCAGCGCCGGCTTTTTTAGCAGCGTAAAGAAGATATGATGAATCCACTCCGCCTGAAAAAGCCAGAGCGATCTTCGGATGTTTTGCAAAAAAATCAACCAGTCTCATTATATTATCCACCTGATCATTTAAGGCTGCTCAGGACGTCGTACAGCCCGTCCTCTGACAGGATCCCTCTCTTCATGTTCCTTGGAAGTCCTCCTGCCTCGTCCAGTTCGAAGTCTGCGCGCCAGTCGTTCTCATAATATTCTTCAAGGGCTTTCACGTCTTCATCAAAGCCTTCGTATCTATCACCTTCAATGGCTCCCGCCACCTTGTCCATCATGGCTTCCATGCGGCGCACCCTGTCATATGCCGCAAGAGTATCCACCGCTTCAAGATAACCGTCGAAACCTTTTCCCAGGATGGTCCTGAAAGCGTACAGCGAAACGTAGGAAACTTTCCTGAAGTATTCCCTCTCGTTGATATCGGTCATGTGCACCTCGACGGTGGGAAGACCTACAGCTTTCAGCGCGTCAAGGATGGCCACGGAGGTATGAGTGTACGCCGCAGCATTTATTATGATACCGTCGGCGTTTCCATATGCGCTCTGGATAATGTCAACCAGCTCGCCTTCATGGTTTGACTGGAAACACTCGCAGTCTATGCCCAGCTCGTCGCAGCGGTTTTCAATCAGTTTCTCCAGGTCTGTAAGCTTTCCCTCGCCGTAGAGTTCAGGTTCACGCACGCCCAGCATGTTCATATTGGGTCCGTTTATAACGTAAATCTTCATCTATATTTCCTCCCAATCTCCTCCAAGAGCTCTGTAATCCTCAAAGAATCCCGGATAGGATTTGTTCACTGTTTCTGCGTCGTATATGATTATATCGCCTGCAGGTCCTTCGGGGGTCAGCCCTCTCATGCATGCGGCCATCATGGCGATGCGGTGATCTCCGTGGGACGATACGGTGCCGTCGTGGAACCCTCCTCCGCCGAAGATCTCAAGGCCATCGGCTCTTTCATCAACCAGCACGCCAAAAGCCTTCAAAACGTCTGTTATGGCCCTCAGACGGTCGCTTTCTTTAAGCCTCAGGCGTTCAGCGTTAGTTATGATAGTCTTACCGCCTGCTGCACATGCAGCTATGGCGATGGTCGGCACCAGATCCGGAATATTCCTGCAGTCAGTTATGGAACTGTAAAGCTTACCGCCTCTGACAGTAATACCTGCGTCTGAAACATTTATATCAGCGCCCATTCTCTTAAGTATGCTGATGATCTCTCTGTCGCCGTGAAGAGACTCCGAATTGAGACCGGCTACAGTCAGCCCCTCTCTCATGGTGGCTCCGAGAGCCAGCCAAAAGGCTGCGCCTGACCAGTCACCCTCTGCCTCATATTCGCCTTCCAGGCGGTATTTCTGGTTGCCCTGGATATAGAAGTCTCCGGGGCCATCCTCTATGATGGTTATCCCGCTCTTAGCCAGCACGTCCAGAGTCATGTCCACGTAAGGCCTTGACTGGATGTCACCGAAGATCCTGAGCTCGCTGTTTTCTCCAATCAGCGGCAGCGCCATCAAAAGACCTGAGATGAACTGGGAAGACTGATCTCCCGGAAGTTCAAAAATACCTCCGTTGAGCTGTCCCTCTACATGATAAGTATCATCTGCGGCCCGTTCGACTGTTACGCCGTGCTGCCTCAGCTGGCTGATCAAAGGATCCATGGGTCTCTCGGGAAGCCTGCCCTCCATCTTAAGGTCAGCGCTGATTCCAAGGGCACCTAATACAGGCATGACAAAGCGAAGGACCGCTCCGCTCTCCCCCACTTTCAGAGGCTCAGGGATTGACGTCCTCTTTTCTTCGATAGCCGCAATTATCTCCTTAGCGCACTCGCCCATGTTAAGCACATCGTCAGCACCGGAGTGCGCCGTTACACAGCATTCAGTTTTAGACAAAGCCCATGCCAGTATCAGCCGCTGAGCCATGGATTTCGACCCAGGCACGCGGACACAACCGCCAACAGGCGCCTTCGTGATCTTAATATTCATACCTTATATTATATATTCAGAAAAGGAACTATTCAACCATTTCAAAAACACAAAAATAGTCCTTTGTCCCCATGCGTTCGCATATCGCAGCCCTTCTTTCCAAACAACTAAAAATATCCGTTTGCATTCTTCACGATTTCGCAGGAGCCGCCGGAGATCCAAGTGAAGCGAGCAAACAGTTTCGTCGACAGCTGAAGCTGTCTGAATATAGGATTGAAGTGGCAAGCGAAGCAGCAGATGAAAAAATAATAACGCGCAAATCATATTTATATGAATTTGCGCGTTTTTGTTTTTCAGATGCGTGCTGACGAAGTCAGCGCGGCTTCAATTCCTATATGAGTTCTTCAGCTGTCCGAAACTGTGCGAGAGAACGTCAGGATCTCCCTGCGACGAGGACAAGTGAAGAATGCAAACGGATTATTTTACTCTGTGCTCCGCATCGCAGTAGCAGCAGCGATAGATCTTTTTCTCTTTGTCTACAAGTCTGAACTCGTGAACTATCTCCTGCTCTACAGATGTAATGCATCTGGGGTTCTTGCACTTAACAACGTTAACAAGCTTCTCGGGAAGTTCCATGTGAAGCTTCTTTGCGAGACGGTTGTCCTCTACGATGTTTACTGTGATATTTGAATCAACGTAACCCAGAACGTCATAGTCCAGGTCGATGATTTCGTCGATCTTAATGATGTCCTTCTTGCCGTATTTTTCAGAAGAAGCGTTTTTGATAAGGGCAACTGTGTTGTCTATTTTGCCGAGACCCAGGAGATCATAGATCTGCATGCTCTTTCCGGCTTTGATATGGTCGATAACGATACCGTTTTTTACTCCGCTGATATCCATTTATATATCCTCACTTTCTTAAACTATTTTTCGATTCCCAACAGGAAAAGTATGAGCGCCATTCTGATGTGTTTTCCGCAAAGTGCCTGGAAGAAGTAGCAGGCTCTGGGATCATCGTCAACCTCTACTGAGATCTCGTTTACACGAGGCAGCGGGTGCATGATTGTCAGGTCTTCCTTGGCGTTGTCAAGCTTTTCAAGGTTAAGGATGTAGCTGTCTTTAAGTCTTACGTAATCTTCTTCGTTGAAGAAACGCTCTTTCTGGATCCTGGTCATGTAAAGGATATCCAGCTCGGGCATAGCGTCTTCAAGGGACTCAGTCTCGTAGAATTCAGCTCCTGCTTTCTGCATGTTCTCGATGACGTATTCGGGAACCTTCAGTTCGTCAGGTGAGATGAGAACGAACTTGATACCTTCATATCTGAGCATGGCTTCGATAAGGGAGTGTACTGTTCTTCCGAACTTCAGGTCTCCGCAAAGACCGATGGTCAGGTTGTTCAGTCTGCCCTTCTTTCTCTTGATGGTGAGAAGGTCTGTCAGAGTCTGTGTGGGATGGAAGTGTCCGCCGTCACCTGCGTTGATGATGGGAACTTCCGCTCTCTTTGCAGCTACGATGGGAGCACCTTCCTTGGGATGTCTCATGGCGATGATGTCAACGTAGTTTCCTACGGTCATGATGGTATCGGATACGCTTTCGCCCTTGGCTGCTGAGCTGGAGTTCGCTGAGGAGAATCCCAGTACAGATCCGCCAAGTTCCAGCATGGCTGCTTCAAAGCTCAGTCTGGTTCTTGTGGAGGGTTCGAAGAACAGTGTTGCCAGTTTTTTGTGGCGGCAGATGTCTTCGTAATCAGCGTGGTTTGCTACGATGTCATCGGCTGTTTCGATGAGTTTGTTGATCTCTTCTACTGTAAGATCGGTGATGTTGATAAGATTTCTTGACATTGATTTTTTCCTTTCCTCTTATTTCTTCTCCATCCAACTCTCGTCTGACGGATCGTCTCTGAACTGTAATATCTTAAGTCTGTCGTCTGCTTTAATGTATCCGGTCTCGGCTGCAACTTCAACCAGAGTATCAAGGTCGCAGAGGCTGACATTTTTAACGTTGTTTTCTTCAAGGCGTACGAGGCCTTTTTTCATTCCGTAGGTAAAGATGCTCACGATACCCAGCACTTCTGCGCCGGCGTCTCTTAACACCTTCACGGTATCTATGGCGGAACCCGCAGTTGAGATCAGGTCTTCCACTACCACTACCTTCTGGCCGGGCTCCAGTTTGCCCTCGATCTGATTGGTCCTGCCGTGGTCCTTTGCGGATCCTCTCACATAGCCCATGGGAAGTCCCATCAGGTGGCCTGTGATGGCAGCGTGGGCGATACCTGCGGTGGACGTTCCCATGAGAACTTCTGCCTCAGGATAGTATTCTTCGATGTTGGCTTTGAGTCCCTCTTCAACCATGGTGCGTACAGCCGGCGCCGTAAGCGTCAGTCGGTTGTCGC
Source organism: uncultured Eubacteriales bacterium (assembly GCA_902778565.1). Classification (GTDB taxonomy): domain Bacteria; phylum Bacillota; class Clostridia; order Peptostreptococcales; family Anaerovoracaceae; genus RUG754. The sequence continues at coordinate 1,574 of CACYYH010000040.1, read as the reverse complement.
AGTAGATGGGGCTCTTGATGCCGCTGGCCCAGGTGAAGGGCTCTTCAGGTCTCAGGAAAACCGCTCCTATAGAGAGCAGACCTTCCGCGATCTGTCTTTTTCTGTCCATACTCTCCTCCTTCTATACTAATACGATATGTTTATTTACAAATGTATCCTATTTTCAAAAAACCTGATTTAGGATCGTGCTTATATGTGCAGTTTGTATCCTTCAATGAAAAATCACATTCCAGGATGTGTTTTGCCCTGATGTTATTATCCCATTTTAAGTTTTCGTCTTCAGGGATACAGAATCACCTTGTTATTTGTATCCTTATGGCCAAAATCGCATTTCAGGATACAAAATCATTTTATTATTTGATCCTTATCGCTGAAATCGTATTCAGGGATACTTAATAACCTTGTTTTTTGATCCTGATCGAATAAATTATTATCCGGGATACTCCGGTATCTCTTTTTTATCCTGACCAGAGAAATCACATATCAGGATAAAAGATCATTTCTTCATTCATTGTCTTCGCTTTCAGGGAACCAACATTCTTTAGCTTTTTCCTCAGGCTGTACGTCACAGAAGTCTCTCACGCATCTTCTGTATGCTTCCAAAGGATCTGCCGCCTGGGTGATGGGCCTTCCTACAACGATGTAATCTGATCCCAGTTCCTTGGCGCGAGCTGGTGTAGTCACTCTGGACTGGTCGCCCTTTTCTCCATCCTCGAATCTGACTCCCGGAGTCACAGTAAGGAATCCTTTTCCAACTGCTTCATGTACCAGTCCGGATTCAAGGGGCGAGCAGACCACTCCGTCCAGTCCGGCCTTATCTGCGTTTCTGGCGTAGGTCATTACCACTTCCTCCAGGGGCTTATCTATGAGGATCTCGTTGGTCATCCTCTCCTGGTCTGTGGATGTGAGCTGGGTCACGGCGATGAGAAGCGGTCTGGTGCCGTCTTCTCTGGTAAGTCCGCGGACTGCAGCTTCCATCATCTTTACGGTGCCTGCTGCGTGGAGATTTGTCATGTCCACGTCCAGCTTAGATAAGACTCTCATGGCCTTTTCCACAGTATTGGGTATATCGTGGAGCTTAAGATCCAGGAAGATCTTGTGTCCTCTTCTCTTTATCTCTCTTACGATCTCCGGACCCTCAGCATAGTAGAGTTCCATACCGATCTTGACGAAGGGCTTTTCCTCAAAGGTGAAGTTGTCCAGAAATCTCAGGGTCTCTTCTTTTGTGGCAAAATCGCAGGCCACGATAACGTCCTGTCCCATTAGTGCGCACCTCCTATTATATCTTCAAGCTTTGTGATGCCGTATTTTTCCATGGCCGAAGGAAGTCCTTCAACGATCTTCTTCGATGCAAAAGGATCCGTCAGGTTGGCAGCTCCTACTCCCACCGCTGTAGCTCCGGCTAGCATCATCTCGATCACGTCTTTTGCTGTGGTCACTCCGCCCATTCCCACGATGGGAAGCTTAACGGCGTTGTATACCTGCCATACCATTCTGAGGGCCACGGGGAATATGGCCGATCCGCTGAATCCACCCATGGTGTTGGCGATGACGGGCTTTTTAGTGCGGAGATC
>CACYYH010000039.1 GCA_902778565.1 uncultured Eubacteriales bacterium | reverse complement strand
CCTTTAGGTCTTCCCATTTAAACCACCTCCCGAAATGATTTTACCATGAAAAAAGTAGACATGCTTTTTTTCATGTCTACTTTTAGTTTACCAGTTCAGACAAATGATCCGGAGTTTTTATTTTCAATTATTTAAAGTGAAAGGCCGAAGTCTTTGAACTCTTTCAGCTTTTCCTCGGACTGGTTCTGGTCGCCGTACGCGGTGATGATACCCATGTTGGTGGCTCCGAAGAACTTCAGGATGGATTTGTACTCGCTGACGGGAGCATCGTATACTCCGGGAGAACCTGAGCTCAGGAAAAGAGCGTACTTGTCTGCAGCCGGTCTGCCGGGAGCATAGAATCTTGTGATCAGGGACATCATCTGTCCGCTGAATCCCCAGTAATAGATAGGGCTGGCGATGACCACCATGTCAGAATTTGCAAGATAAGGATAGATCTCCTGCATGTCGTCCTTCTGCACGCATGCTCCGTCACCCTTTGTATGGCAGTATTCACAGCCAAGGCATCCGTTGATCTTCATGTTTCCGACGTTGAATACTCTTACGCTATGTCCCTTTGCCTCTGCGCCTTCTTTGAAAGCCTCAATGTGTGCTTTGGTGTTTGCCTTGGGACGAGGACTTCCGTTTAAAACCAAAATATTCATACACAAACCTCCTTAGGTTTAATCTATAAGTTCAGGCAGGTCAAAGTTGCCTGTTACAGTACAAAATTATTTTACGTCGGGAAGTACTCCGAAGAAGACGAAATCCTCATCGAATTCGTTTACCAGCGAATGGCTTCCCATGTTGGGACAGTAAGCCACCATTCCGGGTTCCAGCAGTTCCTTTCCCTCAGGGGTGACTTCATAAGCCTTGCCGCTGATTATATAGCATACCTCAAAGTTCGTGGTATGCTGATGAAGACCTATGGAGCATCCGGGAGGAATGGTGTTTATTATAATGCCGCCCATACCTTCCTGATCCACTCTTTTGGTGAAGACATGGCCTTCCCCGTCTCTCATGTGCTCTACTTTTTTTGCTTCAAGATCTCTGAAATCGAAAACCATAAGTAACCTCCGTTATATGTTATCTGAATCTTCTTCCAGCGCCTTGTTCAGCGCTCCGCCGATGAACAGTATCATGATTATGACCCTTATCCATAACAGCGCCAGGAAAAGCGCAGCCAGGGATCCGTACAGGCTGGAAGCGTGATAGAATCTCGGCACGAAAAACGCAAACAGTTCGGTGAATACTATCCAGCCTATGCCGCAGAACAAGGTTCCGGGTATCTGGCTCTTCAGTGTGTGCCTTTTAACAGGCAGATAGGCGTACAGCAGCAGTATTACCAGAAAAGCTGTCAGTATTATTACTAAATTACCAAAATTCAGTATGGAAGAAAGACGCAGCTCTATGCTTTCAAGCCCAAGCTTTTCCATGATGCCGGTGATGATGTCTTTGATGGATTCCCCCAGCACTTCAAATATGAGCAGCGCGGGGATCAGCAAAATAAGGGCCAGCGTGAATAACAGCCTTTTAATGATATTGATCATGCCCTTTCCGGGCTGAGAACCTTCAAGTCCGTTAAGTCCGGTCTGAATGGCTGCCACACCTGCCGACGCCGACCACAGAGTGGTAAGAGCAGCTGCAGATGCCAGAAGCCCGCCTGACTGGTTCTTAAGATTCACCACCATTGCCAGGATCAGTTCTTTAAGTGAATCAAGATCCGGAAGGATCTTAAAAAAGATATCCGCAACGTCTTTCGGAGAATATCCGGGCAGCATGTTGACTATGGAAATGATCAGCATAATGAAAGGAAAAGCCGCGGTGATTATGAACAGCGTGGCGTTCCCCGAATAAACTGTCATCTTGTTTTCTGCGAAAAGCTTTAAAGTTTTGATGCCGGTGTCCTTTAGTCTGTTCATTTTATGTAGCCCTTCAGAAAACTCTTTCTGTGTATCGGTGTGATGCCGTGGGATCCTATTCCCTCGTAATGCTTCTTAGTACCGTAACCCATGTTAGACTCAAAAGCGTACCAGGGGTATTCCTCGGCATAAGCCATCATCATCCTGTCTCTGGTGACCTTGGCGACAATGGACGCCGCAGCTATGGAAAGACTGGTGGCGTCGCCCTTTATGATGTTGGTCTGTGTCTGAGAAATGCCTGTAAGCTTCACAGCGTCGATCAGAACGTGCTCCAGAGAGCCCAGATTTCGCTTCTGAAGCATTTTATCAGCCTTTTCGATTGACTGGACCATAGCACGCTTAGTGGCCTCCAGAATGTTGATTTCGTCTATAACGTTATTATCGCATATGCCTATACCTACGGCAAGAGCCTTTTCCAGTATCTGATCATAAAGCTCCTCGCGCTTCTTCAGGCTCAGTTTCTTTGAGTCGTCAACGCCCAGCACGTCAAAATCCTCAGGCAGCACTACGCAGGCTGTGACCACAGGACCTGCCAGAGGGCCTCTGCCCACTTCGTCCACTCCGCCTATGTTTCCGTAAGCTCTGCGGTACTGAGCGTCATAGGCGCTCATCTCAGCGTGGCGAGCTCTTAACTTTTCTTCTCTTTCAGCTTTCGTCATGTCAAACCTTCTCCAGCGTTATCTTTCCTATGGCTGCTGAACGGAATTCATCCAGAAGGGTCTTGGCTGTGCGCTCATAGTCTATGCGCTTTCCCGGAAGGATGAAACCGCGCTTCTTGGCAATGGCTTCCATATTGGCCAGGGCTGTCTCCTGCTCTCCTTCGATCTCACGCTCAAAGGTATCGGAATAGTCTCCGTCCTTCAGCAGTTCATCCAGTTTGTATCTGGAGACCAGAAGCTCGGGATATTCACGGGAAAGGACCTTGATAAGTTCCAGAGCCAGCTCTGAAAGATCCATGATCTCGTCCTTTATGGATCCGCAGAACGCCAGGTTGAGTCCTACCTCAGGATCTTCGAACTTAGGCCAGAGGATGCCGGGTGTATCAAGAAGCTGCATGCCGTTATCCACACTGAGCCACTGCTTGCCCTTGGTGACACCGGGCTTGTCGCCGGTCTTTGCGGACTTGCGTCCTGTCATGCGGTTTATAAGGGAGGACTTTCCCACGTTGGGAACGCCAACGATCATCATGCGCAGAGGTTTCTTAAGGGCTTTGTCACGGTTCTTTTCATCCTGGAGCTTCTCCAGCATTTTAAAGAGTTCCTTGACTCCGTCACCCCTGTTGGCGTTAAGCTTAAGCACCAGGTTGCCCTGAGATCTGAAATGATCAGCCCAGGCGTTGTTGGCCTTATCGTCAGACAGGTCGCTCTTGTTAAGTATGATTATTCTTTTTTTGTTTTGGATCAGCTCATCGATTATGGGATTCCTTGAGGATCTGGGGATCCTGGAATCGATGACTTCGATGACCAGGTCCACCATCTTCAGGTTTTCCTGGATGAGCTCCCGGGTCTTCTTCATGTGACCCGGATACCAGTTAATGTTTTTAATTCCTTCACCCATTGTTTTCAGTGCTTTCTTTTATTTCGTAACTGTGTCTTTCCACGTCAAGATCGTAATACTTCTTAGTTCCGTCAGGAGATTCAAGGATCAGTCTGGTATGACCGGTCTTCCTGAATTCGACGTTTACCATGTAGGCTTCGATGTTGTCCTCGTATACTATATCGCATTTTCCGAAGTTCTCGTCTTCAAGATATGCCGTGTAGGTATCATCGAACTCAGCTGCCAGTTCTCCACCCTCAACAAGAAGAGTCGTATTGTAGTGGTTGCTGCCCTGTAAGAGCGCCACAGCCGTCATTCCGACCAGGATGCATAAAGCGATGATAAAACATGCCTTGACGATCTTTTTATCCTTGAATATGAACAGAGAATAAATGATTATGGTGGCAGCGCAGAATATGGTGCTCAGCAGATGGTTCGGGAAGAATGAGATGACCTCCCTCAGGAAGCCCATGTAATGATATCCCACGAAAAGCATCACAGGCACCAGGATGCACAGCCCCCACCACTTGTCTTTCTTCAGATAGTATCCGATGAAGCCCATGGGGAATGTCAGAAGAGTCCAGATGAACCATCCTTTGTAGTACTGGAAGATGCCCCAGCCAAGAGCGCTGAACGGCACCTGCACCAGGTATACCAGAGGCTGGCTTATTAGGAAGAAAACGATGCATTTCAGGGCAGAATCCAGGTTGGACTTGCTGTTCATGATGATGATAGTGCCGAAAAGTACCCACCATTCAAAAGTGATGGATATATCTGCAAAGGAAGTGTCCCTTGCCTGAGGCAGATATGCCATGAAGCCGGTGTATAAGCCTGCGATTATTGCAAATATTATGACTTTAGGCCATGTAAGGTTTAGCCCGCCGAATAGTTTTCTCATAAATGAGTCCCCTTCAGTATCTGATGTTTTTTAATTTGGAGACAGCGTCTTTCAGTTTATCATATGCCTCGCTGTCCTCCGGAAGTTCCGGTACGAAACGCTTGATGTTTTTAAGATTGCTCTTCTGGAAACCGTTTATCTTTCTGACGAATTCTTCCGCCAGTTCTTCACGCCTTACGCGGCGTTCCTCAGCGACAGTCTCCCTCTTTTCTCTGATTTCTTCGCCTATGGCTTTCAGTTCCTCACGTCGTTCATGAACAGCTTCCTTCAGTTCTACGGGAGCTTCGCTTATCCTGACGTAAGTCTCCTGAGCTCTTTCATTGAAGTCCGCCTTGTATTCCTCCATGCGCTTGAGCAAAGCATTCAGGCTGGCTTCCGTAAGTGCGTAGTCCGCGCCGAAAACTGCTGCAAGGAACATGGCGATGCCTTCGTATGCCATACCGGGAATGGTCTCGTGCAGCCCGGACATGAAAGGTATCAGCACCTTCACGCAGAACACACCCGCAAAGCCGAAACAGATGCTGACAGGCACGCAGATCCTGCCCTGGATGTTAAGGGGCATGTCAGAATAGTCCCACCATCTGGCATGGAAACGCTTTTCCAGCACCCATGAGGTGCCGAACTCGGCTATTGCAGAACCGATATATGAAATAATGAATATCGTAAGGATAGACATGTTTTCCATGCCTCCCGGTATTAGGTGACCGAAGAGGATCTCAGCTGCCACCACGCAGGAACCGTAGATAGGACAGTACGGTCCGAATAGGAAGCCCCTGTCCTGCCAGTGTTTTTCCTTGATGGTGCAGTATATGGATTCCCAGACCCAGCCCAGGAAGCTGTAAAACATGAATTCCGTAAAATACTGTGCTATGAGCATTTATCCTCCTTCGGCATGTACCAGTATGAATGCATGCCGCTCATATAAGTTATTCCGCCCTTCGGGACCTGGGTTATGCAGTTGAACACGTTGGTGAAATCCCCTGCTCCCGAAGCTATGGCCATGGCTCCCCAGTAACCCAGTACTGCCAGATCAGGCCAGATCATAAACAGAATATAAGGGATGAATCCGAAGACAACGTTGGGACACATACTCATGGCAACGAAGCGCCATTTAGGCATATCCTCGGTACCCACTACGAAAAGCATTCCCTGCTTCAGGTTATGATGGTAATATACGTCCTCTTTGAACCAGATGGCATGAAGGAACTCATGTGGTACCAGAGTCGCTAAATAAAGAACGAAGCCTCCGATGAAACCTTTGGTAAAAACAAAGGACGTTCCGCCGTTTGCAAAGCTGTATTTAAAAAGCCTTAAATAGAACAGTCCCAGCGTAATTATAAGTATGGCTATGGCCAGGAAGTTCATATACAGAGCGAACTTCTTCATGTTTTCCGGTTCTTTGAAAGGCACATACCCTTCCGGATGATCCCTCTGAGGCAATGAACTTTCATCACCGCTGTATTTACCTGCGTTGTGTAATCTCATGTCTGCTCCTGACGTAAAAAAGTTTAATTCTGATCGTAATCGAAACCGCTGGGTTCGCCCAAAGGTTTATCAAGCAATTCAGGATTTTCAAAAACATGTCTGAGAAGCCTCAGGCTCCTTGCGAAATAGAATCCGTCAGCTATTCTCTCGTCGAGGATGGCACCAAAATCTATCACGTCCCTGATCTCCTTGTGCCCGTCAGGCATCAGCATCTCTTCCTTATGAAGAGTTCCGATGGTGACCATTATGCTGTTTGTTCCGTAGTTATTGAGATGATGATAAACAGAGGGACATTTTATGCTGCCGAGGTTGCTTGCCAGTACCGTACTGTAATTCGGATCCCCTTCTGTTATGAACTCAGGATTTATTCCCCAGAAATCAAGCCAGCGTATTATCCTGATGAGAGTCATAATCATCAGTCTGGGCATGGCTGCGAATTTATCAAGAAGTTCATCCACACCGCCGGTGGCAACTTCACTCTTTCGGGTTTCCTTTACGTCGCCTACGATCTCCCTGCTGAAAGAATCTATGGTGTCATCATCCTTAGGGACCAAAAACATGAGAGCTTCATTGGCACCGTCGGCAAATCTTCTCTTTGCAACGAAACTAAGACTGATCTCTTCCCTCTCGTACATCCTGTAACCCTGGATGAATCTGTTAAGAAGAGGTCTCTCCTTGATGATCCTGGCTATTGAAAAAAGAGCGCAATGGAAGATAGTGGTCTTGTATTCGGGATGTTCCGCATTTTTCTTTTCGATATATTTGATGAGCTCTGTGGCGTCTATCTTGTCGTTGAGATACACTTCACAGTCAGTTCTCTTCGGGAAAAGATAGCCCATTACAGTCTGCAGTCCCGGGGCCTTCACGTAATGGCCATCAGGTCTGTCACCGCGCTTTTTGTTTTTGATCCTCGTTTTCATATTTCATACTCCTTACCCTTTTCAGGCTTTATAGATGTTATCCCCTGCTTTTTTGTATTGATCTCGAAACCCAAAGTATCTATCTCTCCGCTCATTGGTGGGAAACTGTCGTCGATGTGATAAAGCATTATCTTCTTCGGCCTGAGCTTTTCCACGAATCTCATGGCATATTCATCCTGATCCGACCTTCCCTGGAGCGCCATGATCAGAAGGTCTGCTCCCACGGGATATTCGGTATCGGGATCCATGCCCATGCTTCCCATGATCTGAATACGTTTGCCTTCTGCGCGAAGCTCGTAGAAGAGCATCTCTCCCTTTTCTTCATATAGTTTTCTCAGAGCGCTTATCTCCCTTATGCGCTTGAGATGAGTCAGAGTTCTTTTGTTAAGAAGAGTCTTTATGACGATGGGAAGATCAAACTTGCAGTGCCTGGCCTGATAAGCTTCGATCTCAAAGGGACCGAAGGTCTCACGGTATCCCGGGGCTATAAGCTTGAGCTGACCGGGATCCAGTCCGTCCCTCTCCAGTGTCTTCATGGGTTCTGCAGTTCCGTATATGGGAGTGGCAGTTCCCTTGTAAATGTTCCTGAAATGATAGATGTGGTCGAAGTGACCGTGGCTGATATATACTCTGTCGGCCTTCCTGTACAGTTCTGCCAGTTCAGGCCTTCCGGGCTCATCTATGGCATTATCCAGAGGCATCTCCATGAAAGGATCGAAAGCAAGGATGCATCCTTCTGATTCGATCATAAGGGACGCCGTAGTTGTCCAGGTTATTTTCATAAATCAGTAACCTCCTGTCCGGAAGTCTCTGCCAGTTCTTTTTCGGCCTCCTCTTCCAGCACTCTGAAGGCTACCTTGCCCACCAGAGTCTTTGGCATAGATTCCTTGAATATTATCTCTTTGGGCAGCGCATAGGAAGCGACGTGTACAGCCAGCTGCTCCATTATGCTCATTTTGGTCTCTTCCGAAGGTTCATATCCTTCGTTAAGGACCACGTATGCCCTCACCCTATGCATGCGGCGGGGATCTTTAACGCCTATGACGCAGCTGTAAGCCACTTCCGCACATCCGTCGATCACGTTCTCGATCTGTCCGGGATAGATGTTGTATCCGTTGGATATGATCATGCGCTTGATGCGCTGGCTGAAGTAAACGTATCCGTCGTCATCCATCCTTCCCAGGTCTCCGGTATAGAGCCAGATATTGCCGTCAGCCAGGCGTCTCAGAGCCCTGTCAGTCTCGTGAGGATTATTGAGATAGCCCTTCATGACAGAAGGACCTCTCATGATGATCTCTCCCTCTTCGCCGTTGGGTACCACTTCGTCTGTATCAGGCTTGACTATGGCGTAAACGGTGTCCTTGAAAGGAAGTCCGATGCTGCCGTCCCTGAAAGTGTTCTTTGGAGTAAGGCAGCTGGCGGTGACGCACTCCGTAAGGCCATAGCCTTCTCTAACCTGTATGCCGGCGTTGTGTTCGTCCAGGAATTTGTCTATCTTGTGCTTCAGTTCCACTGAAAGAGTATCTCCGCCGGAAAACATGCCGATCAGAAAGCTCATATCGAAGCCTTCAAGCTCAGGTATGTGAAGCAGAGCCTCGAATATGGTGGGAACACCTGCGATTATATTCGGTTTCTTGCGGATCAGCATATCCGCGTATGATTTTGGATTAAAGGTGGGCATCAGAACACAGCAGACGCCATGCATCATGATAGCGTGGATGTTGATCCCAAGACCAAAGCCATGGAAGATGGGCATGCAGCCGAGGCAGCTGAGTCCCACCCTGAACTCTTCGTCTATAGCATCCCTTGCCTGGATGGCGCAGGAGTTAAAGTTAAGATCCGTAAGCTCAATGCCCTTGGGCTTGCCGCTGGTGCCTCCGGAATAAAGTATGACCGCAGTTCTGTCTCCTTCATATTCGATCTTAGGAAGTTCCTCAGTCCATCCGGATCTCAGGAACTTTGACCAGAGAACTGCGTGATCCGTATTGGGATAGCCAAGATACTTCCTGCCCTCCTTGGCAATGTAGAGAGCCTTGAGATGGATCGGAAGCTCGTTCTGCATCCTCGCCACCAGAACCGTTACAGGATGATCCACGTCCTTGAGAGCAGCTTCTACCTTAGCGTAGAACATATCAAGGACAAGGATCATTTTAGAGCCGGAATCGTTGAGATAAAACGTGATCTCAGACTGAGCCGACTGCGGATGGATCATGGACGCAACGGCGCCTATCCTGTTGAGCCCGTAAAAGGCGTTCAGTGCCTGAGGACAGTTGGGCATGCAGATAGTGACCCTGTCGCCCTTGCGTATGCCGTTGGCTCTGAAAGCTTTGGCAGCGTCCTCGATCTTTTCCACGAAATCACGGAAACTGGTCTTTATGTCAAAGAACTCATAGGCCGGTTCGTCGGGATATTCTTCTGAGATCATCTCGATCATCTGAAACATGGTCTTTTCAGGATAATCGAGCTTATACTTACCATTCATAAATAATACCTTTAAACAAAAAATTTGCATCGTTCTGCCGCATTTCTGCAAAACGACGCAAATATTATAGCACAATTTGTGATCCGGTACAACCGGACTCATTCATGACAGCCGCAGCTGCTGTTCTTTGCGTGGATGAGGATGCCCAGTATGCCGTAAATAAGTGCAACAGTAACAGCTATGTTTACATACGGATTTTCCCTGAACAGGATCATCAGCACGGCGAAAGCCACCAGAATGAGCACTATCTTGGCTATGAATCTGGCGCTGGGCTTCATGCGGTTCTTCATGTATATCCCCAGCAGGAACAGGAAGATGTAATAAACCACGAAGGAACCGGTCAGGAAAAGAGTTTTCGGCATCAACGCCACCTCTTCTTCCCTCATGAACTCAAGAGCCACCGTAATACTGCTTAGGGCGAAGATCAGAAACAGATGTATCATCATGTATCCGATGCCGTTTGTAATTATACCTCTGTCTATCAGATGATCGTAGCAGAGCTCGTAGCTTTGGAAGAGTCCTACTACTATCAGGAAACCCATAAGAGCAAAATACATGCTCTGCACAGTGACTCTTCCTTCAAAATAACCTGATATGGCTATGATCATCTCGCCGAAGGTGAAGACTACGTACAGCATCGCCCTTTCCGAAAGATGACCGAAATCTACAGGCACCAGATTGTTGATCTTGGATGTGGCAAGCACGAAGATTATGCCGAAGACCATCGCCAACGGAGAAAGTATCAGGCCGGTCTTTGAAAATATCGGAAGAGATATGAGGACAATGGCAGCCTCTGCTCCGAAGAGGATCATATTGCATATGATGTGCAGAGATTCCCAAGGCTTGGCATCCTTGAATTCACGGTATTTCAGCCAGTAACAGATCAGGAAATTGATGAGTATCAGCGCCCAGGGAATGTTGTACTTGTAGTAATAATAGGACGACCAGTCGGTCCTGGTGGCGTCTCCCATGAAGTACAGAAGGAACATGTTGACGAATATCAGCAAGTGCTCCTGAATGCCGTTTGAACCATAGCGGTTTATATAGAAGTTGGTGAAATTCCATATCTGTATGATTACTAAAGTACAAACTATATATGTCAGAAATGCTTCGGAAGATATGAACCCTCCTTCGATCATGCTTATGAAGGAGCTGTTCCTGCCGATCAGGAATACGAAAATAAGGTCGTATATAAGTTCTATGTATTCGACCTTCTTTTCTTCTTTTGAAGTTAGCGTTTCCTTTATCTCTTCAAACATATGCTTTTACAGTTCACAGGCCTTAAGGCTCACCTTTATGGCCCCTCCTCTTATTATCTGTTCTCCAACTTCCTTAAATCCCATAGCTTCGTGGAACTTCAGGCTGGGACCGTTATATGGAATGGTATCCACTTCGCAGGTCACGACACCGACTCCGGTCGACCTGGCGTGTTCCTTTACCGCATCGTACAGCTTTCTTCCCAGACCTGCTGAACGGAAAGGTTCGTCGATGACGATCCTGTCGATATAAAGGAACTCAGGATATTTTTTGCTGAACCATACGTAGTTTTCACTGTCGTAAGGCTTGCCCTCTCTCAGTGCCATAAGGAAGGCAGCCGGGGTCCCGTCCACTTCTGCCACCACGAACATCTCGCACATATCCTTAAGCCAGAGCATGCGCTCCATGGGCATTGGAGACAGCACCTCCACGTTCACATCGTTCAGGTTCAGTATGAAATCATAATCCTTGGGTTCTGCGTTTCTTATAACGATGTCATTTGCCATGTTGTACCTCCAGTTCAAGGGCCAGATCCTGACAGAGCCTTACGGCGCCGGGCTCATCGGCCTCATTTGATGCAAAGCAGAATATAAAGGGTTTATCTGAGAAGACGATACCCACGTCGTTTTCGATGCCGGTATCCTCTCCGGTCTTGTGAGCTATGGGGATCTGCCTTATAAAGAACGGCATCTTATAGGTGTACTGCTGGTTCTGAAGAAGAGCGCACATCTCGCGGCTGGCCTCAGGGGAAACCAGTTCGCCTTTGTACATCTTTCTGAAAAAGTCAGCAGCCTCAGAAAGAGAAAACATGTTTTCCTTTCCTCTGACTTCGGGTCCGGTATCGAAGAGCCTGCGGTTCAGGATGGTCCTGGTGCAGCCCAGATTTGCTATATGGCAGTTTATGTTATCCATTCCCAGAAGATCTATCATTATGTTGCAGGCGGTGTTATCGCTTATGAGGATCATCAGGCGGATCAGGTCACGGACCGTTAGCTCAGTTCCTGCATGAAGATAATTGAGCATGCCGCTTTCAGGGAACATGTCTTCGGTAAGATGCCCTTCCGCGTCATCGCTGTGATAATCCGGCACTCCCGGACCCGGTACCATGTCATCTTCTTTTAGTATAACCGTGGAATCCAGGTCCAGCCTTCCCTGCTCTGCCATTTCATAGGCGCAGGACATGATCCAGAGTTTGATGACGCTGGCGGATTCGAAGACGTCCTCATCCTGTCCTTTCAGGACGGTGAAGCCCTCGCCTGTGGTGAGATCCTCGAACAGGACTCCGATCTTTCCACGGACCTTTTCAGTTTTTTCTTTTATTTTATCGGTATTCATTTTATCAGTTCTTTTGAGATAAGCTGTATCTCATCAAAGGTATCTGCTTTCCAGATGACGGAAATAGCATCTGTCGTCGAAATCTTTACCTGTGGCCATCCGGAGGATCTCCTCCGCAGGATATCTGTTGGCGTATTTATGCACGTGCTCTCTGAGCCATGCCATGATATCCGTATATCTGTCCGCTTTGATAAGTTCAGCAGGATCAAGTTCCTCTTCGATGGCTTCAAAAAACTGCGCCGCCATGGCAGATCCCAGCGCATATGTGGGAAAATATCCGAAATAAGCGTAAGGCCAGTGCATATCCTGCAGAACGCCTTCAGACGGCTTTTGGGGACGGACGCCCAGGTATTCCTGATATTTATCTGACCAGGCATCCTCCAGGTCGGAAGCCTTCAGGCCGCCTTCCATGAAGTCCTTCTCCAGTTCATACCTGATGAGTATGTGCAGCGGATAAGTCACTTCATCGGACTCTGTCCTTATGAGCCCCGGTCTGATGGTGTTTATGCTTTTATAATAGCTGTCAAAGGATACGTCCCTAAGCTGTTCGCTGAATTCTTCTTTGAACATCGGCCAGATCTTTTCCCAGAAAGCCCGTGATCTTCCCAGATGGTTCTCACAGAGCCTGGACTGGGATTCATGGAAACCCGCGCTTATGGAACTTCCTATGATGCTTCCCTCGTATAAAGGATCTACGTTATGACCGAACCAGGCATGTCCGGATTCGTGTACCGTGGAAAGTATGGCCTGTGACGGATCGTAAGGTCTGAACTTAGTGGTGAACCTTATATCTCCCTTGCAGATGAAGGTGGTGAGAGGATGCTCAGATTCTCCCATCCTGCCCCAGCTCTGATTGAAGCCGATGAGTTCACAGACTTTTTTCATGATCTTTCTCTGGCTTTCTGCCGGGAATTCTTTGCATGTCAGGAAGTCCTTTCCGCCATTGGTCCTGCGATTTCTCACAAGAGGCAGCACCCTTTCCTTTACGTCGTTGAAGAAGATATCATATTTGGCCTGTACCCAGCCGGGCTGGTGATCGTCCAGCATGCGGTCGTACAGCCCCAGATTGCTGTTTTGAAGGGATGTTATCCTCTTATATCCGTCGATAACGTCCTGAAGAAAAGGAGCGTATGACTTGTAGTCTTCGTCTTTTTTGGCCTTGAGCCAGCCCTCCTTTGACTTGTCCAGGATCAGGCTGAACTCCACGTATTCTTCAGCGGGTATGGCTTTTTCCTTGTCCAGCTGTTTAAGGACCAGGTCCAGTTCTCTTTTCAGATCACCTGCATCATAACCGCTGCCGGCCATGTTTTCCGAAAGCTCTTCTTCTGAAAGCCGGTCCAGAGAACTGATGATATCGTACATTTTTTCGTCTCTGAAGGCTTTTATATATTCGCCGTGAAGAACGGCGGTGCGCTGACTTCTGTAAAGAGATCCCTCTGAAGGAGCGCCGAAGGTCTGGTCAGCGCCAATCAAACTAAGCGCCATTCGGTAAGCCGAAAGGCGCTTTTGCCAGTTTTTGAATTCGATTATATTATCCATGATATTCATAACTATCTTAACCGAGGAAACTGAATATCTTTTCCCAGTAAGGAATGAGCACGGGCGAATCCGTCCTGTAAAGCTCATGCTTCATGCCGGGAACTACGTATTTCTCACTGCCTTCCACCCATTCGCAGAACAGGTCTTCAGCTGCGTTCTTTACCAAAGTATCTTCGCCTGCCTGGATCAGAAGCACAGGTATCTTTATAAGGTCTGCCTTAGACATGACGTAACGGCAGGCTCTGGCAGCCTGTTTGCCCCACTGGATGGAGGGAGAACAGGTCTGGAGATATGGATCCTCCAGAGTTTTTTTGAAGTAATAATCATATCTGCATTCCGATGAGCAGGCGCAGTTTGCAAAATCAGGCTCCGGATGGAACTTGCCGTCGGAACCGAAAGGATTTTTGCGTCTCTCGCCTATTCCGATGATGCTGGCTGCAGCATAGATGACGGGCACCGGGATCCTTCCGAAATTGAGACCCAGCATAGGCGAACTCAATACCGCCTTGTCAAAAAGATATGGATTATCTTCTATGATCTCAGCTCCGATGCAGCCTCCCATGGAATGACAGAAAAGATATACCGGAAGCCCTTCAGACGCCGGTCTTACCAGGTTCTCTACGAAATACTTGAAGTCGCGCTCATAGTCAGTGAAGTGTTCCACGTGCACCACGTATGGATTGTCGTTCTCTCTTAAGGATCTTCCGTGTCCTCTGTGATCCAGTCCCCATACTTCATATCCCTGCTGAAGCATGTAGTAAATGGATTCATAGAACTTCTTTATGGATTCGGTGAATCCGTGACATATGACTATAACTCCCTTGGGATCGTCATTTTTGAAATGTTCATAATAGATACTTTCCTCAGGAAGCCTGTGAAAATATCCGTTTTCCATGCGGGAAGTCACGAAAGGCTCCACAACGCTTTTCATGACTTCCTCATAGTTTTCTTCTCTTATCCAGTTCATGAGATACTCCTGTCTCCAGTACTGACTCCTTGTTTTTATTTACCAGGATCGCGTTAAACTAGATAACAGGTCCTAAAGCGAGAGCGATCACTATGCCGACTATAAGGCTGACACAGACCTGAATGACTCCCGAACCGAGGGCCACTACTGTGAGAGCGATGATGACGGCATTTACCAGATCCATGATTATGTCGTTGAAGTGGAAGTATACGAATCCGCAGTCGAAGCAATAAGCACCAAGGGCGCCGATGATCAGCGCATCGAAGGCGATGGAGGGCCAGCTGTTGCTCTTTGCATACCAGAAGATCATGGCAAGAGGTACTGATACCACTGCAATGATGATCCATTTGCTGAGATTATCAGGTCCGGAAGCTTCGCTGAAGACCATGGGAACCGCAAAGAAGCCTGCAATGACTCCGATAAAGAATGCCAGCTCGTTGATGGCAGCCTTGATGGGTCTGGAGCTGGAAACAGCCACCAGAAGGCCCAGCATGAACCAGATCGGAGGTTTTTCGAATATCACGTTCAGCTGAAGGTCCTTTACGATGTCCTGCCACCATACTGAACTGTTAGCTGCAAAATATTCAAATGTCTGAGCTACAGCCCCCACTATAACTCCGAATATGAGGACCAGAATGGTGGATACTATGCTGGACGCCAGGGAGACGTCGAGTTCCCTTTCTCTGATCTTATCGAGTGTTTCAAATTTCTTCTTCATATTCATTTCCCCTCATAAATCGAATATAGATATGCTTTATTATACTAAATTATACATAATCAGTCAACGGACTCTGTGATCTCTTCTTTTTCCAATTTTTTTCTTCTTCTGTTGATCAGTATAACTATAACAGCAGCCACCAGTACCACCGCGGCTCCCATCAGGCATCTGATCAATGCGCCGGAGAGTAAAGGTTTTTCCTTGTTCTGATCTGTTGCAAAGAAAACAAAGTCCTCAGGAAGGGTTTTACCCTTGGATTCAACGTATGCCTTCAGATCCTCCTCAACCATGCTGAAGGGACGCGGACCGTTTCTGAGAAGCACCTCGTGGTACTCTTCAAAATCAAAACTCTTTCCGAGAGCCTGCTCTGCCCTTTCTCTGAACTCCCAGAAC
Source organism: uncultured Eubacteriales bacterium (assembly GCA_902778565.1). GTDB lineage: Bacteria > Bacillota > Clostridia > Peptostreptococcales > Anaerovoracaceae > RUG754. Next base: position 527 of record CACYYH010000039.1, on the reverse strand, counting down.
TTGGCGGCGCCATAGCCGTAAGGTATGTAGGAGCCGGGCATTTCCACGGAGATGGCATACAACTCGTCAGCGTAATCGCTGTTCATGCCTACGCTGTCGATCCATTCGGTCAGCTGATCAATGTCATATCCCAGTCCGTTTACCGCGATGTCAGCTCCTGAGTAAAGGATATAGGCCATGTATTCGTTAAATACTATGAAATCCGCTGAAGTACGGTCCAGGCCTGAACGGTCCATCATCACCCTTTCCACGTAGTTCGCCCAGCCTTCCTCGTATCCTGAGAAAGACAGTTCATGCCTCAAAGGAACGAATTCTTCGGAAGCCTGGTACCAGGTGAACTGATAAAGGTGTCCTGGGAAGCCTTCGTGAGCCAGCGTAAAATATAGAGTGTTTGTGTCGCTGATATTATCCTTGTTAACCCGGATAATGTTCTGCTTGATGTTGTCCACCGGCGCCGGGATATAGTAAGCCATGGCAAAATCATTGGATCCCGGGGGAAGGAATGAAGGACTGTAATCCACGTCGGG
>CACYYH010000038.1 GCA_902778565.1 uncultured Eubacteriales bacterium | reverse complement strand
CCTGGCCACCACCAAGGGCGGACACTTCTACACTGAGTTCCAATACAAGGACGAGGACATGTTCCTCTTCGGCCGCGAGACCGCCGGCCTTCCCAGGGATTTCATAGCAGCGCATTCGGAGAGCGCCATCCGCATACCCATGAGCGCATCCACCAGGCTTCGCTCCTTCAATCTGGCCAATTCAGCGAATATAATACTATTTGAGGCCTTGAGGCAGCTGGACTTCCCCGGACTGGAATAATATATTAAGAAAAGAGCCATGCGGCTCTTTTTTTATTCTGTAAAGAAACATGCGTCTCCGTATGAGAAGAATTGATATCTCTCGTTTACGGCCTCCTCGTAGGCCTTCAGCACGCCTTCTCTGTTATACAGGGCGCTGACCAGCATCACGAGAGTGGATTTCGGCAGGTGGAAGTTGGTGATCAGCTGATCCACGATCTTGAACTCGTAACCTGGGTAAATAAATATGCCGGTGCTTCCGGAACCTGCGGGAACGAAGTATCTGCCTGTATCAGGATCAATTACTGCTGCGGATTCCACTGTCCTGGTGGACGTGGTGCCCACGGATATGATCCTACCGCCCGCGGCCTTGGTTTCGTTTATGATCTTGGCTGCTTCTTCATTTACAAAATATTCTTCGAAGTGCATATGGTGGTCTTCCACCTTCTCGGCCTTCACCGGTCTGAAAGTTCCGATCCCTACGTGAAGGGTGACGTAAGCGAGTTTCACACCTTTATCTTCGGCTTTTTTCAGAAGTTCCTGAGTAAAATGAAGGCCTGCCGTAGGCGCGGCTACTGAACCTTCGATCTTCGAATATACGGTCTGATATCTGTCCCTGTCCTCGGAGTTGTTGGCTCTGGTAATGTACGGCGGAAGCGGCATCTGGCCGATCTCCTCTAGTCTTTCCAAAAAGATGCCGTCGTACTTGAACTCCACTATTCTGGTGCCGTCATCTGAATATCCGGTGATCTCCGCTCTCAGCAGCTTATTGTCCGGATAGTGAGACTTAGTGCCGTCAGGGGCTATGCCCGAGAAGACTACGCTGTCTCCGATCTTAAGGCGCCTGCCGGGTCTCACCAGCGTCTCCCAGCGGTCAGAGCTGCTTCCGTCTTCGGAGGGAAGTCTTTTGCTCAGGAGGAACTCCACCTTGGCGCCGGTGCCTTCCTTAACTCCGAAAAGCCTGGCGGGAAGCACCTTGCTGTTGTTCAGCACCAGGCAGTCGCCGGGCTTCAGGTAGTCCAGGATGTCGTAGAATTTTTTGTGCTCTATCCTGCCGTCCTTCATGTGGATCACCAGCAGCCTGCACTCGTCTCTTTTGGCCGATGGCACCTGGGCTATCAGTTCTTCAGGTAAGTTATAATCAAAATCTGTTACGTTCATTTTATCTCCATCAAAAGCGGCCCGGTGGGGCCGCTGATCATTTACATTTCTATCTGTTCTTCAAACTCCGGATAATCCAGTCCGAAGTGTTTGTAGCCTTCGCGGCTCACCATTCTTCCCTTCTGGGTGCGGTACAGCAGTCCTGACTGGATCAGGAAAGGCTCGTTCACGTCTTCCAGGGTTACCTTCTCTTCCCCAAGAGAAGCAGCTATGGTATCGATGCCCACGGGGCCGCCTCCGAAGCGTTCGATTATGGTGAGAATGATGTCGCGGTCCAGTTTCTCAAGGCCCAGTTCGTCGACTCCCAGGGCTTCCAGGCCTTCTCTGGTGATCTCCAGGTCAATGTTTCCGTTGCCTTTCACCTGTGAGAAGTCTCTGATCCGCTTCAGCATCCTGTTGGCTACACGGGGAGTTCCTCTGGAACGCTTGGCCATCTCGTCCAGGGACTCTTCGTCGATGCCCACATTCAGCAGTGTGGCTGAGCGGCGGAGGATCTTCTTCAGTTCTTCAGGCGTATAGAGTTCGAATTTGCCGATAACTCCGAAACGGTCTCTCAGAGGCGCTGACAAAGAACCTGCTCTGGTGGTGGCTCCGATCAGGGTGAACCTTGCCAGATCCAGCCTGATGCTCCTGGCTGAAGGGCCTTTGCCGATGATGATATCCAGCGCGTAGTCCTCCATGGCGGAGTAAAGAACTTCCTCTACGGAGCGGTTGAGTCTGTGTATCTCGTCTATGAAAAGAACGTCGTTATCGTTCAGGTTGGTCAGTATGGCTGCCAGGTCTCCTGCGCGGCCGATGGCGGGTCCTGAGGTGACCTTGATGTCTACCCCCAGCTCGTTGGCTATGATGCCTGCAAGGGTGGTCTTGCCCAGTCCCGGAGGGCCGTAAAACAGCACGTGATCCAGGGGGTCATGTCTCAGCTTGGCGGCTTCGATGAAGATCTTCAGGTTGTCCTTGACTCCCTGCTGTCCGATATAATCGTCCAGAGTCTGAGGTCTGAGTCCTGCTTCCTGCCTGGCTTCTCCTATATATGAATTGGTTGATGTGATCCTGTCTTCACTCATTTGAAATCTCCTGATCTGCTCAGTTATGTATTAGAACAGCGCCTTGAGGGCTTTCTTGATATATTCTTCTGACGTAAGGCCTTCGTCGCCAACAGCGGATACGGCTTTGAAAGCCTCAGCTCTGGCGTATCCCAGACTCATGAGGGCTGAGATGGCTTCTGATCTGGCGTCGTCTGCTGCAGCTCCTCCAAAATCACCGCCGCTGAGGATCTCTCCGGTCTCGGTGTCGATATCCTGCGCTCCTACCTTGTCCTTGAGCTCGACTACAAGTCTCTCGGCTGTCTTTTTGCCAACGCCCTGGGCCTTGGATATGGACTTCACGTCTCCCATGGCGATGGCAAGCTTCAGTTCTGAAAGAGGCATTGATCCAAGGATCCCCATGGCCCCCTTAGGGCCGATGCCGCTTACTGTGGTGAGCATCCTGAAGAACTCCAGGGTCTCTTTATTATGGAAGCCGTAGAGGCTCATTCCGTCTTCTCTTACGATCATCTCGGTGAATACCTGGATCTCGTCTCCCTCTGAATGCTTGTAGATGGGAGAACCCTGATGCACAAAGATCTCGAAGCCTACTCCGGAGCCGGTCTCTACTACGATGCTGTTTTCAAATTGCATGGTATAAGTGCCTTTGATATATCTTATCATTTATATGCCCTTTCTTATGCGGAGTTCTCTCTTGCCTCCGGAACCTCCGGTGGAATGTCCGTGGCAGATGGCGGCAGCCAATGCGTCGGCGGTATCATCGGGCTTAGGGACTTTCTCCAGGTTAAGGATGGTCTTGACCATCTGCTGCACCTGCTTCTTGTCTGCTCTTCCATAACCCACCAGCGCCTGCTTGATCTGGAGCGGAGTGTATTCGGCTATCCTAAGCCCTCCGTCTGCACAAGCCAAAACAGCAACGCCTCTGGCCTCGCCTACCATTATAGCGGTCTTGGCGTTATTGTTGAAATACAATTCTTCAATAGCCGCCTCTTCCGGTTTATATTTCTCTATTATCTCCTTAAGACCCATGTGCAGCTCCTGCAGTCTCCTGGGCATGGGGGTGTCTTTATCGGTCAAAATGGAATCATATGCAATAACCTTGAAATGATTGCCTTCAACGTCCAGAACTCCCCATCCGAGGATGGCGTAGCCGGGGTCTATTCCCAATACTCTCATGGGTTTAGTATATCACGAGAACATTTGTTTGTCTATATTCAATTTTCGTGTATTTTTAAGATACTTTAATGCAAAAACACTCATTGAATTCAAGAAATCTTTGTGTTACTATGATTGTAGAGTGTAATCCGAAGACTAGTTATGATTTTTTATAAAAAAGCAAAAGGAGTTTTCTGTATGCGTTATTCAAGACAGAACAAAATCATCGAAATCATCAACAATAATGAAGTAGACACTCAGGAAAAGCTTGCAGCTCTTCTTAAAGAGCAGGGATTCGAAGTAACTCAGGCTACCATTTCACGTGATATCAAGGAATTACAGCTGGTGAAGACTCTTTCCGCAAACGGAAAGTATAAATACGCTGTAAACAATTCCAACGATCTCCCTCTTACTGACAGATTCGTCAAGATCTTCAGACAGACCGTAGTCTCAGTTGATTCCGCAGAGAATCTCATCATAATCAAGACTCTCTCAGGTTGTGCAGGAGCCGCAGGCGAAGCTATCGATACTTCCAGAATGGCTCATATCAAAGGCTCTATCGCCGGAGATAATACCCTTCTCATCATCGTTGATGAAAAATCAAATGTTCCCTTGATCCTTCAAGAGTTCAGTTCCCTTATGAAGGACAATATCAAAGAATGAAATCAGTAGCTGTGCGAGGCATATAATGATCGACCACATCAGCATCAGAAATTTTGCCATTATCGAGAACACTGAAGTGGACTTGAAAGATGGACTGAACATAATCACCGGTGAAACCGGAAGCGGCAAATCAATACTGATCGAAGCTATCAGCCTGGCTTTAGGAAGCCGGGCTGATTCTTCATGTGTAAGAACAGGTTCAGACAAGGCTGTAGTGGAACTCTCAGGGGATCTGGATGGCAAAGATATGGTCATTCACAGGGAAGTGAGCCGCGCCGGCAAGAACCTGATCAAGCTCAACGGTGAAATGGTCACCCTCGCTGAGCTGAACTCAGTCACTAAACGCATGGCGGATATTCACGGTCAGTATGACAATCAGTCTCTGCTGGACCCTGATTTCCACATTGTTCTTCTGGACAGCTACAAGGCCGATTCCATTTCCGGCCTTAAAGATAAAGTATCTGATATATTCCATTCTTATCAGTCCGTGAAATCAAGGCTCATCTCCCTTCTCAACCACGAGAAGCAGAATCTCAGGGACCTGGATTTCCACAAGTTCGAAGCAGACGAGATAGACAAGGCCGGCCTTGTTCCCGGCGAAGATACCGCTCTCGAAGACAGGATATCCGTACTTAAGAACAGCGAGAAAATATATGAAGGTCTTGAATCAGCCTACGCTTCCCTTTCTTCTGACGGCGCCGTTCTGGATCTGCTTTCCCCCGGCATGTCAGCCATGGACAGCATCAGCAGCTTTTCATCGGATCTGAAGGATGCTTCATCAGAATATACCGACGCATATTACAGGCTGCAGGATCTTTCCAGAGAACTGGTAAGGATGCGTGACTCCATATCATTCTCGCAGGATGAACTGGACGAGGCCATCAGCCGCAAAGAACTGCTGGACAGCCTTAAAAAGAAATACGCCCCTTCCATCGAAGGCATTCTTTCTTACAGGGCTGAACTTGAGGATAAAATCAAGGTCATAGAGAACTTCGACGAGGAAAAGGCTTCCCTTGAAAAGGAACTGCTTTCAGTAAGACGCGATCTTCTTGATGCCTGCGGAACTCTGACAGAAGCCAGAAAGACCGCTGCTCAGGATCTTTCAGAACGTACTCTTAAGGAACTGAAGGATCTGAACTTCACAGATGCTCAGATAGATATAAGCATCACTCCCCTGTCCCAGCCACAAGAAGACGGCATGGACAGAGTGGAGATACTTATCTCCGCCAACAAAGGCGAGCCTCTAAAACCGCTTTATAAAGTAGCTTCCGGCGGTGAGATATCCAGAATAATGCTGGCCTTCAAAAACGTTATAAGCAGCTACGATTCAATACCTACGCTTATCTTCGATGAGATCGACAGCGGCATTTCAGGGTATACCGCTTCCATCGTAGCAAAAAAGCTCCGGGAGATATCTCAGAGCCATCAGATAGTATGCATCACCCACTTGCCGCAGATAGCTGCAGCCGGAGATCACAATTACAAGATATACAAAGAAAGCGACGACGCTGCCACCTTCACTCATCTGGAATGCCTGGATGATGAGACCAAGGTCATGGAGATCGCAAGGCTGATGGGCGGTGCTACCATAACGGATAACACGCTGGCATCAGCAAAAGAACTAATAGAAAACCGCGTTTGAAACGCGGTTTTTACATATTTAACCGCCCGTCAAGGCCTTGCTGCTTGGTTCTCGTCGTTTGAAACTGAAGTCCGCCGATGCTGATCGGCATGATACGTGCAGCTGTTTGAGCCATCTTAATGGCGAGTTCTGCACGTATCCCGAGAAGCAAGGCGGACGAAGCTACTGTTTCAAGCGACGAAGACCGGAAGCTGAACATCTGTGAAGGGTAAATAAAAATGAAACCGCGTTTGCACGCGGTTTTTTACATTCGTCCAATTAATAGTTCAAGGGCCGTTATTCCGTCTATGTTTCCGCTCTTTACGTCGGTATCGATGCTGTACAGCTGGCAAAGTACTTTCTTCAGTTTATCGGTACCGAGGCGCTCCGCAGCCTTCATGGCTTTTTTGACCCTGAATTCGTGGATGCCCATCTCCCTTACTATGCCTGAAATGTCCATGCCCATATCTCTCAGTTCGCTGACTTCGGTGATGAGCTCGAACTGGCTGATTATGACGCCCAGGATGGAGAAGAATTCGCTTCCCGAGGCGATTATATTATGAAGCAGTACGAAAGCGTCTTCCTTGTGGTTCATGGACAGATGATCAAGAAAATCAAAGATGTAGGTATCCATGTCTCCCAGGATCGCCCTGTCAACGTCTTCTCTTCTGATCTTTTCAGAAGCCAGGCTCACCATTTTGTTCAGATCCGTATCCAGGTTCATGAGCCTGTAATCCGTATCCTTATGGTAGTAGCCGGTCATGTCCACGATATAGTCCGTTATGCTTCTGTCCACAGTCAGTCCTTTGGATCTGACTCTTTTTTCGATGAAGGCTCTTAAGGCCGGTCTGTCCAGCTGGCAGAAATCGTAGCAGCGGGCCTTGGAGAGAAGCAGCTTGTTCAGCTTGGTCTTCTTTTCTTTTTTGTCCTTCGGATCGTTTTTTACCCTGGAGGTGCTGAATATCAGCACAGTGCCCGGATTAGGCGCGTCGATGTATTCCTCCAGGACCTTCAGCTGAGAGTCGCCGAAGCCTTTGGCGTTATCCTGCCAGAGAGGCGCAAAATCCCTGATCCACACCACTCTCTTCTCGGAAAACATGGATACTGTCTCACAGGAGCTCACTATGTCCTCCATGGTCACGCTTTCAGCATCAGGCTTTTCAAGATCTGCCGCAGCAAAAGACTTGGAAACGTACTTTCCCGCTACGGTATTGGCAGCCCAGTCGATGAGGTATTCCTCAGGGCCGTACATATACACCACAGGATAGTCGAAACCGTTTTTAAGGTCTCCTGCGAAGGTCTTGAATGCGTGTTCAGTTTTGTTGTCGCTGTAATATGCCATCATTGTTCTCCGAAATATGTTTACTGTTAGATTTTACTATCTCGATCGAGTTTCTGTCAACACCCAGAGTCCATCATAAGGTGAACTGCTCTCAGTACCGCTTTTCCGTTTTTATCCGATATATCCAGACCTATGGCTCCGTTCTCATCGTTTCTGAAAACCGCTATCTTGTGCTCTTTCAGCCTGTCCAGCACTTCTTTCTTAGGATGTCCGTAGTTGTTTCTTCCCACCTGTATCACGGCTATGGAAGGTCTGACGGCGTCCAGGAGTTCCTCTGAGGTAGAGGTCAGAGACCCGTGATGCCCCACGTTCAGTACGTCTGCTTTCAGTTTGTCCCATTTACCGGAAGACCTGTAATACTCTATCATCTTTTTCTCGCCTTCGGTATCCAGGTCTCCTGTGACCATTATCCTGATCCCACGGTAATTTATCATGAAGACCGATGAATTTTCGTTCTTCTGCGGAGCGCCGCCTGTTTCAAGGGGCCACAGCGTTTCTATGTGCACATCTTCGGAGAGTTCATATCTTTTTCCTGCAGTGCAGCCTGTGACAGGCTTATTGGCTCTGAAGCACTCCGCCAGTTCTTCAAGGCCTTTTATATGGTCGATGTCTTCATGGGTGGCCAGAGAAAGGTCCACTCGCTTAACGCCGTTTTTCAGAAGATAAGGCTTCAGCAGCTTTTCTCCCTGATTTCTGTCATGTTTGCCGCCTCCGTCTATCAGCACGTTGGTTTTTCCTGCCCTTATATGTGTGCAGGCGCCCTGTCCTACGTCCACAAAAACTATTTCATCGTGGCTTATGGGTTCATACAGCATGACCCAGGTCACGCAGGATGATACTGCGATCATAAGCAGTATCAGCAGGGTTTTATTCAGAAGACCTCTTATCTTCAGTATGCCTGAATACTCAGAGCAAAGAAACAGCAGCAGACCTATGGCAAGGGCCGGAACAAAGGCAGGCGGACTTGTAACGTCCAGGGAACTCCTGCCTCCGAAGGTAAGAAGTGAATTAAGCCAGACCATCATGTCGGTCACCGATGACGCCGGTATATAAAACACCGGTATCATCAGTCCTCTTCCCAGCGCAAAGGTCAAAGCATAAGCTCCGAAAGCCGCGAAGGCAGCGGGTATGGCTATTCCAGCCAGATAAAGCACAGGCAGGTTTATGAGAACCGCCAGCGGAGATATATAGTTAAAGACATATGCCTGATAAAGGATCATGGACAGGTTCACGGATATGGCTTGTGAAAGAGACTTCGGTACCTTTTCAGGCAATCTGGAGGTTATTATATTTATGGATATGATGGCCAGGAACGACATCTGAAACCCTATGCCGTAAACCACGTAAGGGTTATTTATTATCAGAAGTATCGCTGCAGCGCTCATGGCTGTAAGGCTGTCATATCTCAGCTCATATGCTTTTGCCAGGGATTTCATGCCGATCATCATCTCGGCCCTTATAACCGAAGGCCTCCACATGGTGAGAGTGCCGTAGGTGTACATCAGAAAAGCCAGAATCACCAGGCCTGCAGTGCTTGTTTTGCCGCCGGTGAGCTTCTCATAGACGGAATACAAAAGGCCTATGTGAAGGCCTGAAACAGCCAGTATATGAGCGGTGCCGTTTCTCCTGAATTCCTCATAGACCTCATCTTCTATTTCTCCGGTATCACCGAAAAGCATGCCTGTTATCATCCCCCTGCTGCTTTCAGGAAGCCTCCTTTCAAAGGCTTCCCTTATCCTCGTCAGGGCTGATGCATATTTCAGGCTGAGGATCTTTTTGTCCGATAATATTTTGTAAGACTTTATGGTCCCGGTGAGAAATACGTCTGAACTTCTAAGATATTTCCTGTAATCGAAGCAATGGGGATTTCTGGCGGGATCTCCATAAGTCAGTTTACTTCTGTACCTTATGCGTTTTCCGATGAGATCCCAGGTATCCTTAACTTCATCATAAATATTTACCCTTACTTTGAATCCTCCAGGATCTCTCAGTTCAAGCATATAGTGATCGTCCTTATCTCTCACCGACAAGACGACGCCTTCGTGATAGGCCGGAGAGCTGTCAGCCACAGCCTGCTTCTGCACCCACAGATCGGGAAAGAATCCGGATACTAAAAAAACGGCTCCCGTAAGGATCAACGCACACAAAAATAGCTTTCTTCTCATGCGCCTTTCCTTTCCAAATCCCGGCGCATAAGCTCCACAACTGTACTAATTATAATGCTTGCTAAAATTATTTACAATATGTTATAATACTATATCTATGAAATTAATTAAGAAAGGTGGGATTATTTTGGGAAGACAATCTAAAAAAGGCACCGGCCTCTTTGGCTCTAAAACTGCTAAAAACGAAGCAGCTTCCGCTGAAGCAGCAAACACTGCTGTTACACCGGAAACCCCTGTGAGCAAAGAACCCCGCAGTGCCCGCAGCAAGAAAAAGAAAAAAAAGAAACATATTCTTCTTAAGATATTAGCCGGACTGGTATGCCTCGGTCTCGTTGGCTGCATCGTAGTAGGCGCTTACGTGATGAAGACCATCAAGAGCGCTCCTGAAATCGAAACTGACGATATTTACAGCCTTCTGTCACAGACGTCTACGATCTATGACAAGGACGGAAACGTTATCGAGAATATCTTCGGCGATAAGAAGAGAACTATCGTAAGCATAGAAGATATCCCTGAAGACGTACAGAACGCTTTCATCGCCATCGAGGACAAGACCTTCCGTACGCATCACGGATTTAACATCATCCGTATATTCGGCGCTATCTTCAATAAGATAGTTCACGGCGGCGACATAGGCGGTACCTCCACTATCACGCAGCAGCTGGCCAGAAACCTCTATCTGGAGGACACCATGTCCGAGAGGTCTCTCGACCGAAAGATAAAGGAAGCGTATTACGCCTATCTATTAGAGCAGCGGCTTACAAAGGACCAGATTCTGGAAGCATATCTCAACACCGTTAACTTCGGAAGCGGCTACGGTATCGCATCCGCTGCAAAGGATTACTTCGACAAGGAAGTAAAGGATCTGACGCTGGCTGAAGGAGCTGCGCTGGCATGTATGCCCAACGCCCCTTCCTACTATGCTCTGATCCTCACACTTTATTCAAACGATCTCGGCGAATTTGCTGACAAGGTTCTCTATACTGACGGTGACTTCTCATATTGCTGGAATGACCGTTGCAAGGGGCGTATGGAGATCTGCCTTGACTTCATGCTGGAACAGGGTCTGATCACCCAGGAAGCTCATGATGAGGCAATGGCCGTAGAGATCAAGGATATGGTAAATCCCGGAAAAAAGGAAGAAGCTGATATATCAAGCTATTTTGCTGACTTCGTAATCGATTCAGTTGCCCAGGATTTCGTGACTCAGCTGAATATGGACGAATCCGACGCATATGACAGGATCTACAACGGCGGTCTCCAGATCTACACCACTCTGGATTCCCAGGCTCAGGAGATCCTTGAAAAGGAATTCGATGATATCAGCAACTTCCCCGTTCCTGCATGGTATAACACCGACAGCAGCGGAAACATCATCGGACCCAACGGCAACATCTTGATGTACAGATACGCCAACAACATCGAAAGCGATCTGCTCTGGATAGCCGATGGAGAATACAAGTTCAACAAGGACGGAAGCCTTACTCTCTATGCAGACAAATGGCTCCACTTCTACCCTACCACCGTTAACGGCATGGACGACATTTCCATCGAAGCGCCTGAAATGTACTACTACGATGAAAACGATGAGATGTACTCCGTAAACGGCGCGTACATCAACATCCCTCAGGGTACTACGGTAGAAGATGAAGAAGGAAACAGCACCTTCGTACCTTATAAGTCATTTGACGATGACGGCAACGTTGTTATCAGCGCCAAGTACATGGAAGACTTCCCTGATACATTTAGCACTGAGAACGGATGGCTGATCACCAAGAACTACTCAGAACGCGCTTCCCTCATCCAGCCTCAGGCTGCCATGATCGGCGGACGCGGAACTGAAGGAAAGAAGCTTTACAACAGAGCTGTACATCCCAGACAGCCCGGTTCATCCATCAAGCCCATATCTGTTTACTCTGCTGCCCTTCAGAAGTCCTTTGAACTTCAGGCTGCAGGCAAGACATATGAGTACGTAGATACCAAGTATGACAAACAGGGAACCAAACTCTGGGGCGATTACATCACAGCAGCTTCCATCGTCGTGGACGAGCAGATGACTGTAAACGGCAAAGACTGGCCGAAGAACTCCAACTATGCTTACACCGGAGTACAGACCTTCAGAACTGCCCTTCAGCAGTCCATCAATACCTGCGCTGTCAAGATCCTTGCTCAGGTCGGAATCGACTACGCATATGAACACGCAGAGAGCTTCGGTCTTACCTCTCTCATTCCTGAAGGAGAAGTAAACGATAAGAACCTTGCAGCTCTCGGCATGGGCGGTATGTCAAACGGTGTTTCCACACTGGAAATGGCATCAGCCTACTCCGTATTCGTAAACAACGGTATCCACAAGAGCTACTACTGCTATGACAAGGTACTCGACAGAAAAGGCAACACCATACTGGAACCCAAAAAGACTGAGACTGAAGTTCTCGATCCCGGCGTAGCATGGATCATGAGAGACGTTCTTCAGACCGTAGTATCTCAGGGTATCGCAGGCAACGCTTACATCAGCGGCGAGACCGTCGGAGGTAAGACAGGTACCACCGGTTCCCAGGATGACAACTACGATATCTGGTTCGACGGATTCACCGCCAACTACTCCGCATCACTTTGGATCGGAAATGACGTGAACATCGCTCTCAGCGAAATGTCACCAAGGGCTGCCCTGCTCTGGTCCAGGATCATGAGTCAGATCAACGGAGCTCTCGGCGGAGAATATTCCGGAAGACCTTCAAACGTTGTTACGGCAAGCGTTAACAAGACCACTGAGTACTTCACCAAGGGTACTGAAAAGAACGCCGGCGCAGGTGGTAAGTTCACTGAAGTTACCATCTGTAAAGATACCGGACTGCTGGCAACGCCTGATTGTCCTAACACTGAAAAGAAATCCGGTTACCTCTTCGACTATAACTCCAAGTCAACTTCATCATCATACTTCAGCGGCACTCTTCCTAATACTTATTGCTACATGCACAATACCGATCCTGAAAAGTACAAGGTAGCAGACAGCGATAAGGCTGAGCTTGAAAAGTACATGAAGGAACGCGAAGAAGAAGAAAAGAAGAAGAAGGCTGAGGAAGAAAAGAAGAAGAAGGAAGAAGAAGCTAAGAAGAAAGCCGAAGAAGAAAAGAAGAAGGCTGAAGAAGAAGCTAAGAAGAAAGCTGAAGAAGAAGAAGCTAAGAAGAAAGCCGAAGAAGCTGCAAGACAAGCCGCTTATGAAGAGTGGGAAGCTCACCGCGAAGAACATAAGACTGTCTGGGTAGTTGATGTTCCGTACCAGCCCGAAGTACCGGCAGTTCTGTATACGCAGGAAGATTTTGATGCGTATGTGGAAGAACACGATGGAGAGGAACCTTCATGGTCTGTAGGCGATGAAAAGGAACCTGCTATACCTGAAGTCCCTGAAAAAGGTCATTATACTTATGAACCCGGTTGGGGCGACGGTGAATTCACTTATCCCTAAGAATCTGACTAACAACTAAAAAGGACCGCTTTAAAAGCGGTCCTTTTCTTTATGTGTAAGATTATTAATTCACTGGTAAAAGCGCTAAGAACTCAAATCAGAGCCTTGCACGGTGCTTTTTGAACTCCTGTACCCTTTCGGTAACGTCCTCTGCCTTGAATACTGCAGATCCTGCCACCACCATCTCTACTCCAGCATCCAGCACTCTGTCGATATTGGTAAGGTCTATACCTCCGTCGATCTCTATGACGTAATCATAGCCCATCTCTTTTTTAAGGGCTGAAAGCTCCACTGCTTTGTATAGCTGGTCCTCCATGAACTTCTGACCGCCGAATCCCGGCTCCACTGACATGATGAGGATAAGGTCGATCTTATCGAAGTATCCTTCCAGTACAGACGTAGGAGTCCCGGGTTTGATGGAAACTCCGGCTTTGATACCGTAAGACTTAATGAGATCCAAAATCGCTCCAAGGTCCTCACAGGCCTCCTGATGGACCGTTATGAAAGCGGTATAGTCCGTAACGAAATCCTTGATGTATTTTTCAGGATGTTCGATCATCAGATGAACGTCATAAGGAAGTTTCGTCTTTCCGTTCAGTGATTTCATTACAGGGGCGCCGAAGCTGATGTTAGGTACGAAATGACCGTCCATTACGTCCACGTGGATGTAGTCGGCTCCGCCCTCTTCGATCTTTTTGATGCCATCCAGCAAAGCGCTGAAATCGGCAGATAAAATTGATGGTGAAAGAAGCATCAGTATTTCCTCTTTTCTTTTATTTCTTCCATATTGCTCTTGTATGAGCGATATCTTACTCTTGATATCTCCCCTGCCTTCACTGCGGTCTTCACAGCGCAGTCAGGTTCTTTCAGATGCCTGCAGTTATCGTAATAACAGCGTCCTTTGTATCTGGCTATGTCAGGATAATAGTCCTGCAGCTCATCTTCCTCTGCTTCAAGGATATCAAAGGAGGTGAATCCCGGCGTGTCGTACACCAGTCCTCCGCCCTTTGATTCAAATATTTCCACGTGCCTGGTGGTATGCCTTCCTCTGGCGGTCTTTTTGGAAACCTCGCCGGTCTCCATCTCCGCATCAGGTATAAGCAGATTTATGAGGGTGGATTTACCTACGCCGGAAGGTCCTGCAAAAGCAACCGTCCTTCCGAGGATATGCTTTTCCAGTTCTTCCAGTCCCTGCTCCTCAGTGCCGCTTACTCTTATGACAGGATATAGGCCGCTGTAAACGTCCTCATATTCCTTCAGAGTCTCTTCGTCGCAGAGATCGCATTTGTTCATCACTATGACTGCATCCACGTGATTCATCTCAGCCATGACAAGGAACTTGTCTATGAGAGAAAAGTTTGGTTCCGGATCTTTTGCTGCAAAGGTCACAGCAAAAGTATCCACGTTCACGATGGGCGGTCTTATAAAGGAATTCTTTCTTTCCAGTATCTCTTCGATGACGCCTTCGTGCTTCATTCCGCGCTTTCTGGCTTCCGCCGACAATTCCTTTTCAGATATGACGACCCTGTCGCCTACCTGAAGCTTCATGCCGGATTTTTTGAAGATGCCGCGTCCTGTGCACTCGAAAATATCATCTCCGGTCTTAACGTAGTAGAATCCTCCGATTCCTTTGATGATTATTCCTGTCATCAGTTACCTTCTCCTGACTCTGCGTCTGAACCGCCTTCACCGGAATCTCCGGAATCTCCGCCGTCTCCTGAATCACCGCTACCGCCGTCACCGGAATCGCCGCTGTCTCCGCTGTCTCCTGAGTCACCGCTGTCTCCGCTGTCTCCTGAGTCACCGCTGTCTCCGGAATCGCCGCCTCCGCCTTCTCCGGAGTCATCAGTTCCGCCTCCTTCAGGCTGTTCAGGTTCATCCGGTTCCTCAGGCTCTACCGCAGGAGGAGTTCCCTTGGATACCTTGAAGCTTACTGCGGTCCAGATATTTACTTCTGTATCCCTTGCGATGCTCTGCCAGAAAATGATGTTTTCGGGAATGTCGGAGCGTTCTTCATAGGTGACTTCGCCTACTTCAAGTTTGAGTGCGGTAAGCATATCTCTTGCTTCGTCAGGCGTTGCGTTGATAAGGTTGGGAACGATAGCCTGTTCCACACCTCTTCCGTCGGAGACTTCAATGTTTACTACGGCGCCCTGGTCTGCCTTTGTGCCTGGTTCAATGGACTGTCTTACGATAACGCCTTCATTCTCAGGCGAAGTTACAGTGGTGACGGTGCCCAGCACGAAGCCCAGTTCTTCAAGTTCCTTCTGAGCCTCATCGGCTTTCTTGCCTAAAAGCGTAGGGATAACGCCTTCTCTCTGGCCCTTGGAAACGTTGATGACGATGGCTTTGCCCTCAACTACCATGGTGCCTGCTTCAGGGCTTTGGGCTGTGACGTAGCCCTCCTCCTGGTCGTTGGAGAATACGTCCTCTCCCCGCTCTATCGTAAGGCCCACTTCTTCGGCCTTAGCTACAGCCTCTTCATAGGTGCATCCTATGAACTTGGGCACTTCGACTTCGTTCTTATGGGAGAACCATCCGTTCATGGTGCCTATAATGACAAGCGCTGCGATAAGTATGATGGCAACGCCGATTATGATGATGGTCTTGCTTCCCTTGTCGCTCTTCAGGAATTTGATGAGGTTGAACTTTTCCTTCTTGGTATCACCGGTGGAAACGATCTTCTTCTGATCCTTTGCAATCTGGTTCCTGTTCCTGTCGCTGTTGTTTGCAGCGTTGGGATCAGCAGCCTCTTCACCGTCAAAGTTGCCGTAGAGAGCCTTCTGCCCGAAGCGGCTCTCGATGTAGCTGATGGACTTCAGGTCCTCGATCATCTCATCGACTTTTTTGTACCTCTTGGACTGGAACTTTTCAGTTGCCTTATGGATTATACGGTCCAGCTGATAAGGCACGTCCGGCACTTCATCCTTTGCCGAAGGGAAAGGATCGTTGATGTGCTGGAGGGCGATGTTCACCGGGTTGTCTCCGTCATAAGGAACGTGTCCCGTCAGCATCTCGTAGATCACAACGCCGAGGGAATAAATGTCGGATCTCTCGTCGACGTATGCTCCTCTGGCCTGCTCAGGTGAGAAATAGTGTACTGAGCCCATGACCTTATCGGACTTCTCTTCTATGGAATTGTCCGCCACAGGCATAGCAATACCGAAGTCAGCCAGTTTGGCAACTCCCTGGTTCGTGACGAGAACGTTATGAGGTTTCACGTCTCTGTGTACTATCTGGTTCTTATGAGCCAGGGAAAGAGCTTCAGCGATCTGGATAGCGTAATCCACCGCCTGCTTATATCCCAGCTTGCCTTTTTCTTCGATGATCTCTGAAAGAGGCTTTCCTTCAACCAGCTCCATAACTATATAGTAGATATTACCTTCTCTTCCTACGTCGTATACGCCTACGATGTTGGGATGAGTGAGTCCGGCAGCAGCCTGAGACTCTCTTATGAAGTTCTCTATGAATTTCTCATCCTTTGTGAATTCCGGTCTGAGGATCTTGATAGCCACGTATCTGTTAAGGAGTCTGTCCTTTCCTTTGTAAACGATGGCCATACCGCCTTCGCCGGTCTTCTCGATCAATTCATATCTTCCGGCAAGTAGTCTGTTACTCATCGATTTCCTCCTCCGTTATCTGAAGCGTGATAATGGTGATATTATCACGTCCGCCGTTTCTGTTGGCTCTGGCGATAAGTTCAGCAGCAAGTTCGTTCATGTTATCCTTTTCCTTGATGATCTCTACGATCTCTTCATCGGAAACCTCATCATAAAGACCGTCGGAACATGCAAGAAGTATGTCTCCCTTCTTTACTTCCACCTGGAAGAAATCAGGTTCAACGGTGGGTTCTGCTCCGAGAGCTTTGATGATTACGTTCTTGCGCTCGTCCTGGTCAGCCTCTTCCCTGGAAAGGATGCCTGCCTTGACCAGTGTATTGACATATGTATGATCTTCTGTAAGCTGCAGATAATCTCCGTTTCTGTAAAGATATACTCTGCTGTCGCCTATATTGCCGATATAGGCTTTGCCCTTGTTTACGTAAACAATGATGGCAGTGGTAGCCATGCCGAAGTTCTCTTCATGCGCCCTTGCCATGTCGTATATCTTAGTGTTGGCTGCTTCAAAGGCGTCCCTCATATATCCTACTATCTCATACTTGTCGAGAAGATGTGACAGCGGATGTTTTACAACGTAGTTTGCTATCTCGCTTAC
>CACYYH010000037.1 GCA_902778565.1 uncultured Eubacteriales bacterium | reverse complement strand
ATCTCGTCCATATTGGCATAGAGAACGAAGAAGTTGTAGATGTTTCTCAGAGTTCCGAAGAACTTGGATACTACGTCGATAAGACCGTCTTCATCGAACTTGGTGGGAGTCCATGCAGGCGATACGCTTAAGAGATACCATCTTGTGGCGTCTGCGCCGTACTTGTCAAGCATTTCGAAAGGAGAAACGGTGTTTCCCTTATGCTTGGACATCTTTTTGCCTTCCTTATCAAGGATCAGGTCGTTTACCAGAACGTTCTTATAGGGAGCTACTCCCTTTACGATGGTTGATACAGCCATCAGTGAGTAGAACCAGCCTCTGGTCTGGTCGATACCTTCGCAGATGAAGTCTGCAGGGAAAAGTTTATCAAAATCATCCTTGTGTTCAAACGGATAATGCCACTGAGCGAAAGGCATTGATCCGGAGTCGAACCAGCAGTCCATTACGTCAGGAACTCTGTGCATCACTTTGCCGCACTTCGGGCATGTGAGAGTCACTTCGTCAACGTAAGGTCTGTGCAGCTCGATGGTCTCGTCGATATTTTCGTTGGCCTTCTCCACCAGTTCTGCGCGGGAACCCATGCATTCAAGGTGTCCGCATTCGCACTGCCAGATAGGAAGCGGAGTTCCCCAGTAACGGGATCTGGAGATAGCCCAGTCCTTTACCTCTTCAAGCCAGTTTCCGAAACGCTTCTCACCGACGTATGAAGGATACCAGTTTACTGTAGCGTTGTTCTCTACAAGGAGATCCTTCATCTTGGACATTCCGATGTACCAGGATTTCTTTGCATAGTATACCAGAGGTGTGTCGCATCTCCAGCAGTGAGGATAGTTATGCTCCAGCTTCTCCTTCTTGTAGATCTTGTCTCCGAGCCACTTGATGATCTCGATATCAAGACCTTCTTCCATAACGAAGTGGCCTTCCCAAGGTGTGCAGGTGAATTCTCCCCTCTCATCTACGGGCTGGAAAACAGGAAGATCGTATTTAACGCCGCACTGATAGTCGTCTTCACCGAAGGCAGGTGCAGTATGAACGATACCGGTACCATCCTCGATGGAAACGTAATCCATGCATGTCACGAAGAAAGCTTTTTTGTTGGCAGGCTTCTCGCACCAGGGCATGAGCTGTTCATATTCCCAGTACTCCATGTCACGGCCTTTGAGTTCTTCCAGGACTTCATATTCATCCTTGCCGAGAACCTTGGAAGCAAGATTCTTTGCGAGATAGAAGATATTTCCTTCGTTGTCTCCGGATTTCATGAGTACCTTGACGTAATCGATGTCAGGTCCCACTGTAAGAACTGTATTGGAAATGAGAGTCCAGGGCGTGGTGGTCCATGCCAGGAAGTATTCGTTCTCAGTTCCCACTTTTTTGAACTTGCAGGTAAGAGTGTTTACCTTTACCATCTTGTAGCCCTGAGCTACTTCGTGGGAAGCAAGTCCGGTGCCGCATCTCGGGCAGTAAGGCAGGATCTTGTATCCTTCATAGACCAGATCCTGGTCGAAGGCCTGCTTCATGATCCACCATCCTGTCTCGATGTAGTTGTTATCGAGAGTGATATATGGATTGTCCATGTCAGCCATGTAAGCCATGCGGTCTGACATCTCAGTCCACTGCTCAAGATAGTTGAATACGGACTGACGGCACTTCTCGTTGAATTCCTTGATGCCATACTCTTCGATATCCTGCTTTCCGTTGAATCCAAGCTGCTTTTCGACTTCGATCTCAACCGGAAGTCCGTGGGTATCCCAGCCGCCTTTACGCTTTACCTGGAAGCCCTGCATGGTCTTGTAACGGTTAACTGAATCCTTAAGGGTCCTTGCCATCATGTGATGGATCCCCGGCTTGCCGTTGGCCGTCGGAGGTCCCTCAAAGAAGATGAAGGGAGTGCTTCCCTCTCTCTCGCTCTCGCACTTATGAAGAAGATCGATCTTCTTCCACTTTGCTACCTGTTCATTCTGCACGTCCTTTACAGGAGCGTCGTTTAAATTCTTGAACATGAATGATTCCTTTCAAAAGTATTTTTACAATAATAAAAACGTCCCTAATACTAGGGACGATAATTTACCGCGGTACCACCCTACTTGCGAGCCTCTATCAAGGCCGCCTCTCATTAGAATGTCAGACTCCGGAGTGATATTCACTATAGCTTCACCACCGCTCTCTCAGCCCAGCAAATCATGCATGGAGCGGCTCTCTGTAAGGGTCTTACACTACGCTACTGGTTCCTTCACCGTCTGTATATGAAATTCACCAGGAAATTATATCAACAATCTCCCGGTTTGTAAAGACTAATTTTCTTCTCTCTTGTATGTGATCAGATCCTCTGCGATCTCATGAGCCGCAATGGATACAGGTCTGTCGATGTCACAGTCCGAAAGGATGGGCTTGTGGTCGATGATGTCTCTTGCTCTCTTAGCTGCAAGGATAACGAGAGTGTATCTGGAATCTGCTTTCTTTCTTATTTCATTGATGGATGGATATAACATTACTTTTCCTCTCCTTTTGTATATTCTCTGATCAGTTCTTCCGGTGTCACGGTTACCTTCGAGTGCTCTGCGATGATTATGGCTTTCACCCTGTTCACCGCTTCCTCAAGCACTCCGTTCACCACGAGATAATCGTATTTGTCAACATATTCGATCTCAGACAAAGTCTTGCTGAGTCTCATCTCTATAGCTTCCGGCGATTCAGTTCCTCTGCCCGTCAGCCTCTTCCTCAGTTCTGCCATTGAAGGCGGCAGGATGAAGATGAAGACTCCTTCGGGATACTTCTCCTTTACCTGAAGAGCTCCCTGCATCTCTATGTCCAGAAGCACGTCTGTGCCCTTTTCCAGTCTTTCGAGGATGGGACCCTTAGGGGTTCCGTATCTCTTTCCGTAAACTTCGGCGTGCTCCAGGAAACCGTCTTCCTCAATGTTCTTAAGGAAGGCTTCCTCATCCACAAAGTAGTAGTGCACTCCGTCGATTTCCCCTTCTCTGGGGCTTCTGGTGGTCATTGATACTGAAAACTCCAGTTCAGTCTCCTCGAGGATGCGCTTGGCGATGGTGCCCTTGCCTGCGCCTGAGGGTCCTGATATGATGAATAGTTTTCCGGGATGCTTATTGAGATTCATATATTAAACTCCTTCACAGATCTCAAATCTGTTCAGCAAAATATTCTAACATAAAGATCCTGTCTTTTCAAGGATTCATTTGCGTTTTCCTTAAAAAAATCCCACAGGATTTCTCCTGTCGATGACGTACTGGGGTATCGGTCTTTTGTTTTCGTTTCTTACAGCCCACCAGACCCTGTTGAAAATGATACCGATGAGAAGCACCCAGCCGATGATCCAGAAGAATACTATGATAGCCACCGCATTGGCAAAAGATCCGTAAAGCAGGTCGTAGTCGGTGCTGTAGCTGACGTAAATGTTGAAGATATAGGATACGACTATCAGTGCAATGGACGTGAAGATGCTTCCGGGAAGTATATCCGAATAATGAAGCCTCTTGGATGGCAGGAAGTAGAATATCAGCGTTATAACGAGGAAATACAATCCTGCCATGACGAACCATCTCATGGTCATCCACACCGTCAGTATCGCCTCCATCATCTCCGAATCCTTGATTATGTGTCTGAAAAGGATGGGAGCGTATACCATGGCCACCAGCGAAAGTGTCAGGGTCAGTATTGTGACGATGACGGTTATAAGGGACCTGGTACGGTCTCTCACGTAACCCTTGCCTACTATCTCTCCGTCATAGAAAGTATAGTTGGCAAGCCTGATCAGGTAGATATTCGCTCTGGAGGCCGCCCACATGGCTACCAGTAAAAGGATAAGGTTGTTGGCTCCGGTTGCCTTGTGATTCAAAAGGCTCTGAAGCAGTTTGAAACCGTCTCCTGAAACGTTTATCTCAGCCCACTTGAGTATGGCGTCTATGGAAAGTGAGAAAAGACCCAGAGCCTGAGACGCCAGGATCACCAGCGGGAGGATACTCAGGAAAAGGAAGTATGCGATGGTAGCCGCAGATCCCTGATAATAGGGATCTCCCAGATGATCATATACCAGCTTTATGATCTCTATTAATTTTTTGAAGTAGTATTTGAAATCGTGTTCAAACATGCTTTATCTCTCTGAAAGTATCCTCTCAAGTTCCTCAAGGGCTTTTGCTCTGTGGCTTACTCCATTCTTTACTTCAGGCCCCAGTTCTGCAAAGGTCTTATCGAAACCCTCAGCTATAAATACCGGATCATATCCGAATCCCAGTTCACCCTTCGGCTCTTCGGTTATATGTCCGTGACACTCTCCTTTGGAGACTATGGTCTCCCCGTCGGGATATACCAGGGTTATTACCGTGGTGAAATGCGCCTTTCTTTCATCACCCTTAAGGCCTTCCATCATTTTAAGAAGTTTGGTGTAGTTGCGGACTGCATCTCCCTCCACTCCTCCGAATCTGGAAGAATATACGCCGGGCTGTCCGTCAAGAGCATCCACCATCAGGCCTGAATCGTCTGCCATGGTGGGAAGGCCGCACATCTTCATTACTTCATAAGCTTTTTTGTATGAGTTCTCCTCGAAGGTGGTGCCGTCCTCCACCACGTCGAAATCGTGGGGTATGCCGGCTTCGTCCCTGGTTATGATCTTTAATCCCAGTCTCTCGGCCAGGCCTTCGAATTCCACAAGTTTGCCTTTGTTATGTGTTGAAAGAACTATCGTTTTATCCATTGTCTTCACCTATACTATTCTGTTCTTATCTTCGCCCTTAAGAAAACTCTTCAGGTTTTCAGCTGAAGTAT
Source organism: uncultured Eubacteriales bacterium (assembly GCA_902778565.1). Taxonomy (GTDB): domain Bacteria; phylum Bacillota; class Clostridia; order Peptostreptococcales; family Anaerovoracaceae; genus RUG754. The sequence goes on along the minus strand of CACYYH010000037.1, from coordinate 13,362 downwards.
TGATGATCTGCTCTCTGGCCTCTCTGTCGGACCAGGCGAGATGCGGTGTGATGTAAAGGTTTTTTGCGCCTATCAGAGGGCTGTCCGCTGACTGAGGCTCACCCCTCACCACGTCCACCGCGGCTGCGCTGAGCTTGCCGCTCTCCAGAGCCTCTCTCAAGTCAGCCTCGTTAACGAGAGCTCCTCTGGCAGTATTTATGAGTATCGCTCCGTCTTTCATTGAAGCGAAGAATTCTTTATTTACAAAGCCGGTATTTTCGGGTGTGGCAGGACAATGAAGCGAGATGATGTCAGACTTCATAACTGCCTCCCTGTCCTTAGAGTAGACGTTGACCTTCATGCCAAAGGCTTCTGCCAGCTCAGCCACCCTGCGGCCGATGGAACCGTAGCCTATGATACCCAGGCTCATACCTTTGAGCCTTATAAGAGGTCTGTCTATGAAGGTGAAGTCCTTCGACCTTACCCAGGCGCCATTATGTATGCTTTCAGTATAGTAGCCCACGTTGTTGGTGATCTCCAGGATCAGCGCCATGGTATGCTGGGCAACCGGTTCTGTGGCGTACGATGGAACGTTATATACTGCGATGCCTCTGGCTTTGGCCGCCTGAACGTTGGCGTTGTCATAACCCGTAGCCAGTTCTCCAACGAATTTCAGGTTGGGACAGGCGTCATATATCTCCTCTGTCATCCTGATCTTATTGATGAATACAGCTTCGCTGTCTCCTATCCTGTCTGCCACGTCCTCAGGATCAGTTCTGTCAAAAAACTCGAGTTCACAAAGTTCCTTCACCGGACCCCAGTCAAGATCATTCAGTGTAACCGTATATCCGTCAAGTACAGTGCCCTTCATGCAGTCTCTTCCTTTCAAATAAAATGACATTATATTATATCACAGATTCCGATAATATTGCAAAATAAAAATACCTGCCGTAAAAACAGCAGGTATTTGATTTCTTATATGCAGCATATCAGCGGTACGCCGTAGCCTCCTCCGCAGCACATGCTCATGCAAAGGAATGCCATCGCAGTCCTTGCGCAGTAGTTTGGCATCTGCATGGTGGGATTTCCACCGTACTGGCCGGAACGCTGCTGATATCTTGTCTCTCCGCCGGTGATGATGGAAAGCAGCTGACGGTACTGGAAATTGTTGGGCTCGAACTCACAGGCGATCTTGGCATGCTCAAGGGCGGTGGCGTTATTGCCTGTCCTGTAGTTTGCAAAGGCGCTGTAATAGTACCAGATCCCGCGGCGCTTGTCCTGAGAGATCTGCTCCAGAACGTTCAGACCTTCTCTGTAGTATCCGTTCTGGATATACTGGGCAGCTGAGCTCAGATACTGATCATCCTGGGAACGTTCCTGTCTGTAAGCCTGTTCCTGACCGCCGAAACCAAAGCCGCCGAAGCCTCCGAATCCAAAAGGATCGAAGCCCTGGCTGCCGCCCTGACCTCCATAACCATATCCGCCGTAGCCGTTCTGAGGCTGAGCCTTGCCGGAACGGATGTCCATTATGGTCTTATAGGCCTGCTGGACTTCCTTGAACTTCTCCTCGTACTCTGCCTGGTTGGGGCTTCCTATGTTTGCATCAGGATGGTACTTACGGCTTAAAGTCCTGTATGCTTTTTTGATCTCCTCTTCAGTTGCGTTGGGGCTCACCCCTAAAACTCTATAAGGATCCATTATCTTGCTTGTTCCTTTCTTTAAGTCGCGCTTCCCTGCAGTTGGTATACCTTACCCATACTCCTGAGTAAAGTATATTTCTCATTATTTCAGCATTCTCGATGAGAGGCAGTCTCTCAAAAGCATCTGTGCTCTCTCCTATCATCAGCATGAGCAGATTCAGTACCTGCTCGTCGAATTCTTCAGGAGCATTTTTTGCTGCTGCGTTCTCGTACATCTCCTTAAAGGGATTGTAGCTTCCCTTTGCGATGTCCTTTTCCACGTCTTCGTAGGCATCCAGAAGATAAATGAATTTACCCAGATAGAAGCCCACCTTGTACATATCGTCTTTCCAGATATCGTCTGCATATATAAAGATCTCTCCCATGATATCGCCGAAGGTCCTGGCGACCTTGTCTATGGGAGTGTTTTCGGTATTTTCCAGGATCGAAAGCATATCGAGCTGCTTTTCTATCTTGGATGTCTTCTCAGGATATGCAGCCTTGACTTTCATGGCTTTTCTCTTAAGAGCCGTCCTCAGAAGCCATCCTTTGAAGGTATGCTCGTCCTTCCAGTCATCCTCTCCCTTGTAGTAGCTTAAGAAAACGCACATATCAGCGCAGTAGTCGCTGAACTCGTTGCGCTTTTCCTGATGCTTCTGGGCAGGATGAGCTATGCATCTGGCTTCGAAGTCGCAGTTTTCCTTGTCATAGAGATCTGACAAAAGCATTGCAAGGAAAGTCATGTCATAGTTCAGGGTCATCCTTCCGGTAAAACCGTAGCCCTTCTTCAGCGAATGACAGATCCCGCAGTAATAGCTCCTGTAGAGATCGAATTCTTTGATTTTCAGTTCAGGCTTGTTAACAAGCACATATCCAAACATAAAAGCTCCTTGAATCGTTCTATCGAATACACTTTAAGCCCTGAAAATATGCTTTCTGTGAAAAAGCAGTGTCGATTTGAAAAAATTACTGTCTTGAACCGCAGCCTTCAACTCCGCAGCTGGAGCAGTCATGTGTGCATCCTTCGGGAGGTTCCGGATATCCGTCATGCTTGTCCGGGTTGTCTGCGTTGAGACATTCAACAACAAGTGAATCAAGTTCCGGACGGTCCACGAACTCGATGGTACCTTCGTCCATGGCCTTCGCAACTGCCATGTCTATAGGCAGTTCAGCTACTTCGCTGATACCGTACTGGCCTGCGATCTCCTTTACGTGGGAATCGCCGAAGATATGATGCTTCTTTCCGCAGTCGGGGCATGTGAACACGCTCATGTTCTCCACGATGCCTACGATGGGAATGTTCATCATCTGAGCCATCTTCACAGCCTTCTGCACGATCATGGAAACCAGTTCCTGAGGGCTGGTAACGATAACTATACCGTCGAGAGGAAGGCTCTGGAATACTGTGAGAGCCACGTCTCCTGTTCCGGGAGGCATATCCACGTACATGATATCTATATCTTCCCAGATTACGTTGTTCCAGAACTGATCGATGACTCCGGCAAGAAGTGGACCTCTCCAGATAACGGGATCGGTAACGTCCTCAAGCACGGAATTGATGCTGATGACCTTGATGCCGGTCTTGGATAATACGGGCCAGATCTCTTCTTCTGTTCCATAGGCCTTGTCGTCTATTCCGAAAGCCTGGGGAATAGAAGGTCCTGTAAGGTCTGCGTCCAGGATGGCTACCTTGTAGCCCTGTTTTCTGGATGCTGCCGCAAGCATGGAGGTTACGGATGACTTACCTACTCCGCCCTTACCGCTTATGACACCGATAAGTTTCTTAACGTTTGACTGTTTGTTCATTTTTTCATATTCCTTTCCTTGGTGACCTTGTCCAGATACTGGACCCACCTTATCACCTTTTTCTTATCATCAACCGGATAGAGATAATAAAGCACTCTTCCGGAGTACATAGACACGTGGTCTGCAACGCTTGCAGGGAATGCGCTGGTTATGGTGGTCTTTTCGGTGAACTCCAGAGGTTTGCCGAAGACCTCACCTTCAAAATGTATGCTGTCCCTGTCAACCGTCAGTTTGCCATGACCTGCGTTCGGATCCATCAGACCGTCTTCTCCCGGGGTACCTACCCTCACTTCGCTTTCTATGATCTGAGAAGTATCGATCTGGTCTTCCTGCCAGTCATACCAGGCGTTGATATGATCGAATTCAGGACCGTGGAGCACATATTTTTCATCCAGCTTCCATTCTGCGCCGCATTCCTCGCACCACAGACGGTCACCGGAAGTCTTCGTTTTAAATTCCGCGCCGCATACAGGACATTTGTAAAGTATACCGTCAAGTCCCTCTGCGGGAGCCTTTGATCTGTAGCTTACGTCAGTAAGGAGCTTGTCCTCATCGTGATATATTGCCTTCGCCAGTCCGGCCTTGATCTCATCGATGGACATATCCTTAAGTTCTTCCTTACTGAAGAGCTTACCGCCTCTTACGACTACCTTTCCCGGTCTGAACTTCAGTCCGCCCCACTTGGGAACCGACTTATATGCGCCGTCCTGTGTGAGCCAGTATACGTCAACTCCCAGCTTTTTTGCCAGTTCCGCAGTTCCCTCTGTGACCTGGACGGAATGGCCTGAACACGTGAGCCTTCCCTCGGGATAGATCACTATGATCTGGCCCGCATCCCTTGCTCTCATGATGCTTATGATGGTGCTTACGTCAGCGCAGAACATCTTCTTCGGAATGGCGTGAGAAGCCTTTATGAAAAAGTTCGTGATCTTGTTGGTGGTAAAGTGATGACTTCCCACGAAGGTGACTACGTTGGGATAAAGCGCCACTCCTGCAAAGAGGAAGTCCAGATTGGAGATGTGGGAAGATACCACCAGCGCCGGTCCGCCCTTTTCCATAAGTTCGCTGAAACCGGAACGGTCGTATACCGTATGGAGTTTCAGTTTGAGAAGCAGTCTGGCCACTATGCTTATGAAGAACCAGTACACCAGCCTGTTAGCAGGTACGTATTTCTTCTTCTGGGACTTAACGTCCGTTTTTTTGGTTTCTTTTTCTGCCATTTTACTCACAGTGTACCTGTTTGAACTCAGGTTTTTTATTAGCGTCGATCTCGGCCTGTTCCAGAGGTGTCCTGTCCAGCTCGGTCTTAAGTCTCACCAGCCTTCTGGTGAGCTTGTTGACGTCATATATCCTCTGGGTAACGGTAAGGGTGTTTTCCTCTTTGAACATGAATACGGACTTGATGGTCTGCTCAAGTTCACTGAAGATATCGTTGACAGCCTTCATGAAGTCCTCTCTGAGGTCCCTTCGGCCGTCTTCGTCCACCTTTCCTCCACGGTAGAAGTCCACCGAGGTTATGTCGTAATAGTAGTCTATCCTGAAGAGTCTGGATACCTCGTCTGAAAGGCTGTTTCTGATGTCGTTCAGCTTGGCTTCCAGCATTCTGGGATTGGATCTGAAATGTTCAGCATATTCCTCAGCGTCTCTTCTCAGCTCGTTAAACGTCTTTTCCAGTTCGTCGAAGGTGTATTCGAACTGCTTGTGAGTCATCTGGAGCGTGGTCCTGTAAAGCATGATCTGTGAAAGAGCGGATGCTCCTATGTCCTTCATCTTAAGACCTGCAGATCTTTCGATTATGTCCCTTACAGTGGTCTCGCAGTCATGTCTTATGGCTGACTTGAGTTCCTCTACTCCTATGCCCTTCTTGGCGCTTACGCTGAAGAGCTGGATGCTGTCCACTTCCATCAGTCTCTTGATCAGATCTCTGCAATAATCAACGTATTCCTTAAGATCATCCTCGTCTATGGTGTCTATCTTGTTTACTACAAAATAGAACTTGGAGGCGAATTCCTTTGCATTCTTCAGGAATTCCACTTCGATCTGGTTGATGGGACTGTCCACTGAAAGCATGAATATGACCGCATCGGACTCCTTAACAAAGGCATAGGCCTCGTCGGTGTTCTTCTGGTGGACCGAACCTACGCCCGGGGTGTCTACCAGAGTGATGCCTCCCTCAAGGAAATCCGAAGGACTGTAGACCGCCACCTGCCTTACTCCCAGATGATTGTCTGAGTTGGACTGTTCGTTGATGTAATCCGACATGTCCTCAAAGGGTATTTCCTTGATGATGCCGTTGTCAAACCTTACGGTGGCTGCCCTTTCTCCGTGCTCTATGGTGGTTACCACAGCTGTCACCGGTACTATTCCGATAGGCAGGATCTTATCTCCCAGGATGGAGTTAACCAGCATGCTTTTGCCTCGTTTGAACTGGCCGATGACGGAGATGGTTATCTTCTGATTTTCAATTTTATCAATGAGGTCCTCGGTGCGCTTCAGTTCTTTTCTGGTTAGGTCGTAGTGACTGAAGACCTCTCTCATTTCTTTTGTTATCTCGATTATAGGTCGCAGCATATCGTATCAATAAAATATACATTCACCGCAGCAGGGTTCGCTTTCCTGCTTCTCTTTCGTGCAGAGCAGCGGCTTTAATATGAGGTTTTGGGGTATCTTGTCTCCGTTAAGGGACTTAAGAGCGGCTATCTGGCAGAGAGTTCCCACAAACTCAGTGTGCTGGCCTGCCCTGGCCTTTCTCATGGTCTCGCGATAGAGCTTTGGCATGTCTCTGTCTTCAAAAGCAGGATCGAATTCATACCACTCTTCAAATACAGGCAGTTCCACAGGATTGAATATGGGGCAGAAAAGCACGCAGGCATTGCACCTGTCACAGGCGCCCTCATTAACTATGCCCACCTTCTTTTTGCCTTCCTTATGGTGCTTGTCGGGGAATTTCTCCAGTACCTCAACGGCTTCCTCTGAATCTCTTTCAAAAAGCTTCACCGCGTTATGCTTGCAAGGTACAACGCAGGCTCCGCATCCGTTACAATGTTTAACTCTTTCAAGAAGCTGCATATCAAATGCCTCCTAGTATTATTTGCTGCTGTTGCCGCACAGCAAAAAACTGCATGGCAAAACCACAGCATACATAGTGAGTATATCAAAATCAGATATAAATATCAAGGGGGACCAGCAGGTCCGAAAGGGACTCGGTATCAGCCCTGACGAAGCCGGCTTTTTCTATCGCAGACTTTGCCTCAGCAAACCCGTGATCCAGTTTCTCAGCCTTGTGGCAGTCTGAATTGATTATGAGCTGACCGCCCATCTCCTTTATCATCCTGAGGGTATCTGCCGAAGGATAAGGAACTGTCCTGTAGCCCTTGGCCATGGCTCCGGTGTTTACCTCAAAGAGAGGTCTCCTGCCCTTTGCCCTGAAGGATCCGAAGATCCTTTCGAGAGCCATATCCCTGGCTTTTTTATAGCGGAGGGACGTCTCGTCGAAATAATGCTTCGTCTCGTTATATTTCAGCAAAAGATCGAAATGCCCCACGAAATCGCAGTCAGTGTCGTCCATTATGCGGCCTTCATCCAGGAAATACCGCTCTGCAAAAGCCATAGCATCTCCTCTGAATACCTTTTCGATGGCCCAGCCGATGGCTTCCGGCTTGTTGTCAACGTAAAGATAGACTCCTTCAAAGTCGAACTCGACCCCCTCGATCATCGGATCTCTGAAGTCATGCAATTTGCCGTTCATTTCCTCTATATCAGCCCAGCTGAGAAAGAATGCATGGGTTGATCCTATGACATAGTCAAAAACACCGTCCTTATATCCGGGATTGAAAAGTCCTTTGGGGCATCTCAGCGCAGGTTCATCAGCGTAGAGATCCTGCTCGATCCCTAAGAATAATCGGAGAGGTTTTTTGTATTCCGTCATGTAGGCGTAGAAATTCGCAGCCAGTTCAGGATCCTTCTCGAAGAAATGCTTTGCAGCCAGGACTGAATCGATATATTCCTTCGTGCCATCTTCAGACATGCAGTAGCTTTTGTCGAAAGACGTAAAGGAATGGCCTGAAAAGCCCAGCACGTCGAAATCCTTTTCGACGGCTGATCTGATCATCTCCGGTATTGAATTGTTTCCATCGCAATAGGTCGTATGCGTATGAAGATTCTGTTTCATTTTTTATTTGATTCCCTTTACTGCGTAATCCTTGTCTTCGATGGCCTTAGTGAGAACTTCATCGGCTACGTCCTTTGAAAGCTGTACCACTGCTGTTCCGGCTTCGTGGCTTGCAACGGCAGATTCAACTCCGTCGATAGCTTCAAGAGCCTTCTTTACTGTTGCTTCGCAGTGCATGCACATCATGCCTTCAACTAAGATAGTTTTTTCCATCATATTTTCCTCCTTATCATCCAAAAGATCGCTGTGATCTTCATCATTAACTTTATTATCCGCCTCTTCTGTGGCCTCTTTGTCCAGAGCGCTGAAATCTGCCGGCTTGCCTTTTCTGTCACGTGACTTATCATACAGTTTCACCAGATTGAGCCTTAGAGCGTTCATGCATACGCAGAAGCTGGAAAGGCTCATTGCCATGGCTCCGTACATGGGTTTCATGGCAAAACCGAAGAGCCCTATGGCCATGGGTATGCAGATGGCATTGTAGAAGAATGCCCAGAAAAGGTTTTCGTGTATATTCCTTATGGTGGCTCTGCTCATTCTGATGGCAGCCACCACGTCTGTCAGCCTGCTCTTCATTACCACCACGTCGGCAGCGTCAATGGCAACGTCCGCGCCGGCGCCTATGGCGATACCTGTGTCTGCAGTGGTCAGAGCCGGAGCGTCATTGATGCCGTCTCCCACCATGGCCACCTTGCCTGCAGTCTTAAGCTTTTCGATTATTCCCGCCTTCTGGTCCGGAAGGACTCCCGAATATACCCGGTCTACACTAACACGGGTGCCTATGGCCTCTGCAGTCCTGAAGTTGTCTCCGGTGATCATGGCCACGTGGATGCCCATGCTCTTCAGCTGATCTATGGCTTCTGCGGAATCTTCCTTGATGGTATCAGCCACCGCTATGATCCCCATGAGTTCTGAATCCTTTGCAAAGAACAGCGGGGTCTTGCCTTCAATTGAAAGCTTATCTGCTCTTTCGCTTATATCAGCGCTGATCTTCACGTATTTCTTTATAAACTTCAGATTGCCTGCCAGAAGCTTTCCCCCGTCAGGACCTGCAGCGCTGACTCCGCTTCCCGGAAGCGCCGTAAAACCTGATACCTCAGGAAGCTCTGTACCTTCCGCTGCTTTAACCACGGCCTTCGCCAGAGGATGCTCGCTCTTTTTCTCAAGGGCGGCAGCCAGCCTTAGGAAGTCCACGTGCTGCATACCGTCAAGCGGTATTATATCAGTAACCTTCGGCTCGCCCTGAGTTATGGTACCGGTCTTGTCCAGCGCAACTATCTGAGTGCGGCCCAGGGATTCAAGGGATGCTGCTGATTTATACAGTATGCCGTTTTTTGCACCTACGCCGTTACCTACCATTATGGCCACAGGAGTAGCCAGTCCCAGCGCGCAGGGACAGCTGATCACCAGCACCGATATGGCTCTTGCTATGGCAAAACCGAATTCTTTGCCTGCCAGCATCCACCCGGCAAAGGCTATGAGAGCGATGCCTATTACCACAGGCACGAATATGCCGGCCACCTTGTCGGCGATCCTGGCTATGGGCGCCTTGGTGGCAGCTGCGTCTGAAACAGTCTTTATGATCTGTGAAAGCGTGGTGTCTTCCCCTACTCTCGACGCTCTGACTCTGATGTATCCTGACTGGTTCATGGTGGCCTGTGATACGCTGTCGCCTTCTTCCTTATCCACAGGAATGCTTTCTCCTGTAAGGGCTGCCTCGTGTACGGCGGTGGAGCCTTCTTCGATCACTCCGTCCACGGGAATGCTTTCTCCGGGTCTTACGGCTACTATATCGCCGATGCCTATCTCATCGATGGGAACTTCCGTTTCATTGCCATCCGGATCCACCTTCACCGCAGTCTGGGGAGCCATCCCTATAAGGCCCTTAAGAGCGTCTGTGGTTCGTCCTTTGGACATGGCTTCCAGCATCTTGCCTATGGTTATAAGAGTCGGTATCATGGCAGCTGACTCGAAGTAAAGATCCATTCCGTACTTCATCACCGTGTCCTGGTCTCCCTTTCCCATGGCATCTATCATTATGAACAGCTCCACAAGGGAATATCCGAAGGAGGCAGCTGAACCCAGCGCCACCAGCGTATCCATATTGGGTGCTCCGTGCCTCAGGGAACCAAAGCCCGAAGTAAAGAATTTGCCGTTGATCACCATTATGATCAGTGCCAGCAGCATCTCCAATAGACCCAGGGCAACGTGATTCTCAAATATCTCAGGAACCGGCCAGCCCCACATCATATGTCCCATGCTGAAATACATCAGTATCACGAGGAAGACAGCTGACGTTATCAGGCGCTTTTTTAATTTCGGAGTTTCTGTGTCTTTAAGGGCTTCTTCCTCTGCTTTCAGCTTTTCGGAGGCTGTCAGGCCTGTCTTCTTTCCTGATGCGGAATTGCCGTCCTTCAGGCTGGCTCCGTATCCGGCGTCAGTTACGGCCTTGATTATGTCCGATGCGCTTGCCGAGCCTTCGACTCCCATGGAATTGGTGAGAAGGCTGACTGAGCAAGAAGTGACTCCCTCGACTTTTGAAACTGCTTTTTCAACCCGGGCGCTGCATGCTGCGCAGCTCATGCCCGTTACGTTATACTGTTCCATTTATCTCATTACCTTCTTCAGAGTTTCTGTAAGTTCCTCGATGGTATCTTCCCTGCCGGCTTTTATATCATCGACCACACAGGTCTTAAGATGCTCCGCAAGGAGAACCTTGTTGAAACTGTTAAGGGCGTTGTTTATGGCTGATACCTGGACCATGATGTCCGGGCAGTATGCGTTGTCCTCCAGCATGCGCTGAACGCCTTTCACCTGTCCCTCGATGCGTTTAAGCCTGTTCATCAGGTCCTTGAATTCTTTTTCGCTGCGTTCTTTAGTGCGGCAGCAGCAGTTATTCTCTGTCATTTTTATACCTCAGTTGTCAAACGTTAAAATACCCCCTGGGGGTATACTACCATAATGATAATATATCCCCTGGGGGTATTTGTCAACCACTTAAAGCTGAATTATTGCTCGTTTATTATCCTGTACACCAGATCCATATCCAGATTGGCTCTCATGTGCTCAGCCAGGAGATCGTACTGCTGGTCCTTATAAGCTGCGCGATCAAAGGTGCCGATCTCAGCGGGATCAACGCCCTTCTTTTCGCAAAGCACCTTCACCACGGCGTCTGCTATTCCCGGAGCGTCGAAGATACCATGGATATAGCTTCCGAAAACGTTGCATTCCGGAGAATTCGACATGCTCACTATGACCGGAAGTCCGTCGCCGGATCTTCCCATGTGTATCTCATATCCTTCGAATCCCATGCCGTTCAGGCATTCCAGTTCACCGCTCACACCGCTTATGATTCCCGAAGTCTGGGTCTGGCGTTTTTCGCCGATGAAAACGGTCTCTATCGGAAGAAGTCCCATGCCGCTGATGGTCTCAGGCGTCTCAGCTTCAGTCATTTCAGGATCGGATACTGAACGTCCCAGCATCTGATAGCCTCCGCAGATGCCGAAGATCAACTTGCCGTGATCCGCTGCCTGGAATATCTTAGCTTCAAAGCCGCTCTCCCTGAGCCACTTAAGGTCAGCGATGGTGCTCTTTGTCCCCGGAATTATGATCATGTCAGGATCTCCAAGATCAGCCGGTCTGTCCACGTACCTGACTGATAGATTCTCATATCCCTCAAAAGCTGCAAAATCCGTGAAGTTTGATATCTTGGGTATCCTGATGACAGCTATGTCTATAAGTCTGCGGCCTGTGCGGTTTTCGAATTTTTCCGTCAGGCTGTCCTCATCGTCGATATCCAGGTGCATGTATGGAATGACGCCTGCCACAGGAACGCCGCAAAGTCTTTCCAGTTCCCTGAGCCCCGGTTCAAGTATGGCCTTATCGCCTCTGAACTTATTTACGATAGTGCCCTTTATGAGTTTCTTTTCCTCGGGCTCCAGCAGTTCCACCGTGCCGTAGAGCTGTGCAAAAACACCGCCTCTGTCGATATCTCCTGCCAGGAGCACCGGAGCATTCACCATTCTGGCAAAGCCCATGTTCACGATATCTTCCTGCTTCAGGTTGATCTCTGCAGGGCTTCCTGCCCCTTCGATCACGATGATATCGTTTTCGGCAGCCAGTTCGTTATACGCCTTCATAACGTAAGGCACCAGTTCGCGTTTATGCTTGTAGTATTCCACGGCGCTCATGTTTCCCATGACCTGACCCAGCACTATGACCTGGGATCCCACGTCAGTGGTGGGCTTGAGAAGTATGGGGTTCATACGGACGTCCGGCTCGATCCCTGCGGCCTCGGCCTGGACCACCTGCGCCCTTCCCATCTCATCGCCGTTTTTTGTTATGAATGAATTCAGAGCCATGTTCTGGGATTTAAAGGGAGCAACTTTGTAGCCGTCCTGTCTGAATATCCTGCAGAGCCCTGCCGCCAGCAGGCTCTTTCCCACGTTGGACATGGTACCCTGTATCATTATGTTCTTTGCCATATCTATTCCTTTCCAAGGACTTCTCTCACGGTCCTCAGGAGTTCTTCGTTTTCTTCATGAAGTCTTACAGCGATCCTGTACCAGCCGGGCCCCAGGCCGGTGTAGTTGGAGCAGTCCCTGATAAGTATGCCCTCTTCTTTCATCTTTTCTCCCAGATCCTCCGGTCCTTTGAAGAGCAAAAAATTCACGTCGGAATCTATAACTCTGAGCCCAAGTTCTCTGAGGCCGTCAGTAAGATATCTTCTTTCTCTTTTGATAAGCGCTATGCTCTCTTTAAGGAAATCTTCTTCCTTAAGAGCCTGCACACCCGCCGCCTGAGCCGGCGTGGAGATGTTCCATGGCTGAACGCATTTTGACATCTCTTTAAGAAGTTCGCCATCCGAGCTCAGCACGTATCCAAGGCGGAGCCCTGCCATTCCGTATGTCTTGGTGAAAGCCCTGAGTATAGTGAGATTCGGGTGCTCATTCAAGAACCACGTCATGCTCTCGCCTTCTGCCAGATCTATAAAGCACTCGTCCAGAAATACTTTTACTCCCGCCTTCTTTGACACTCCTATTATCTCTTTTATCAGTGCAGGATCTGCAAGCTTCCCGGAGGGGTTGTTGGGATTGCAGATGAATACCACGTCGGGCTGATGCTTGAGAATGCCGAAGGTTATGGCCGAATTGAAACTGAAATCATCATCTGCCGGAATGATATGGTAAATGATCTCCGTATCTCCCGCAGCTCTGAGACCCAGTTCATACTCTGCAAAGGTCGGAGAAACGATCATCGCCTTCCGGAACTTACCTGCCTGGCAGTATGAGTAGATCATCTCAGCAGCCCCTGCTCCCGCAAGTACATAGTCCTCCGGAAGTCCGTGAAAAGCTGCGATGGACCTTATCAGTTCCCTGGCATAGGGATCCGGATAGCGGTCAGCATACTTAAGGGAGTCTGCAGCAGCCTCCACCACCTTTTCAGGGGTTCCCATGGGATTGGTATTGGCGGAGTAGTCCAGACGGACTCCTCCTTCATATATGTCTCCTCCATGTGGATTTTTGCTTTTATAAAGCATTATCTCTCCTTTTAAACCAAAGCTATAACTATCATCAGCCTGATCCAGCAGCAAAGAACCAGCGAAAGCGCTGCCATCACGTACATGACTTTGCATGCAAGCGGTATGTCGGTCAGCTTTACAGGTCTGATGTCATCTCCGATGAATTCTTTTTTGTGGAGCACTCCGTGGTACCATGCGTCTCCTGC
>CACYYH010000036.1 GCA_902778565.1 uncultured Eubacteriales bacterium | reverse complement strand
AGCGCATCTTTTTCAGTTTTTTCTTGCTTTCCATTATGACAGCTATGTCGCCGATGGTTTCGAGAGAGAATGCGGCTTTGCTTTTCAGCCCGTTTTTCAGTTCACGCAGCTTTTCCAGCTTTTCCTGTTTCTCGGCAATCTCATTCGAAAGAGCCGAGATAATGGCTGAAAACGGCTGTTTTAACATAGCTGATGCGAAGGAATTGATCCTTTTTTACTAAAAATACAGGAAAAGGATCAATTAGCATCTTCGATAACCACATAATAGGCGCAGCGTGCTGTTTCTTTTGTTTATCACACTCTTGAAATCATCAGTTATCAGGTGTATAATAGTCGAAGAAATTTACTAGATAGGGAGGTGTCTCATGGGAAGACACGGTACGATCGCAGGTCGTAAAGCTGCACAGGACTCCAAGAGAGCAGCAATGTTCACTAAATATGCCAAGGCCATCACTGTAGCTGCCAAAGACGGAGGAGATCCGGATTACAACGCCTCTCTGAGACTGGCAATTGAAAAAGCCAAAGCTATTTCAATGCCTAACGATAACATTCAGAGAGCTATTAAAAAAGGTACAGGAGAGCTTGGCGGAGCAAGCTACGAGGAAATGACTTTTGAAGGTTACGGACTCGGCGGAGTTGCTGTTATAGTTGAAGCTCTTACAGATAATTCAAACAGAACCACTTCTTCAGTGCGTTCCACATTCGACAAGTATGGCGGCAACCTGGGTACTCCGGGATGCGTATCATACATGTTCAACTCCAAGGGCGTTCTCGTTATCGACAACGAGGATGGAGATCTTGACGAGGATACAGTTATGGATGCTGCTCTTGAAGCAGGCGCAGACGATATGGTAAACGAGGGAGATTCCTTTGTTATCTATACCGATCCTGCAGATTTTGCAGACGTTCTTTCAGGCATGAAAGAGGCAGGCTACGAATTCGTAGAGGCTGATATCGAGAAGGTTCCCACAATGGAAGCTACTCCTAAGCCGGAGGATCTTAAGAGACTGTCCAAGATGTTAAATCTCCTTGAAGAGAACGAGGATGTTCAGAAGGTTCACCACAACTGCGCAGTTGAGCTCCTTGATGAGTAATGCGGCAGTCAGGTACAAACTGAATCATTGAATCATATCCTGGATTATTCGTTAAAGGATACATAAAAGAACCTACACTAACGCAACGGGAACCCGTGTCGTTTAAGCATTATGCCAGGCCTCCTTCGAGTGGAAGGCAGAAGCTTAAGTGCAGGGCACCCACCTATCCATTTGATAGGGCGTCTTTTATACCCTTGACGGTAACCCGGGATTTTTTTAGAAAAATATCTACTGAAAAACTACTGAAACCATGAAAAGAATAGCCATAATAGACGGATACAGCCTTATATTCAGGGCGTTTTACGCCATGCAGAGACCGATGATCACATCCGAGGGCATCTATACCCAGGGGATCTACGGTTTCCTTAACATGCTGAACAAGATCCAGGAAGACTTCAGCCCGGAATACATGGCAGTGGCTTTTGACCTTAAGGAACCCACATTCAGACATAAGGAATACGAGGGATACAAGGCGGGAAGAAAGCCCACGCCTCCGGAACTCCTGATGGAGATACCTTTGCTTAAGGATATCTTAAGAGCGATGAACATCAAGATCCTCGAGGTGCCGGGATATGAGGCAGACGACATCATCGGAACTGTCTCCAGAATCGCCGAGGAAGAGGGCTATGAGCCCCTCATCTTCACAGGGGACAAGGATGCTCTCCAGCTCGCTTCCGACGTAACCAAGGTGGTGTTCACCAAAAGGGGCGTTACCGACTTCGATCTCTATGACAGGGAAAAAATGCAGGAACGCTATGGACTCACGCCTTCACAGTTCATAGACCTCAAGGGCATCATGGGCGACAGCTCGGACAATATCCCCGGAATACCGGGAATAGGTGAGAAGGGCGGAATCGAGCTCCTTACCCAGTTCGGTAGCCTGGAGGAAGTCCTGGAACGCTCAGAGGAGATCAAAAAACCCGCAATGAGGAAGAAGGTGGAGGAGAACGCAGATCTGGCAAGACTGTCAAAGCACCTTGCCACCATCATCCGCGACGTTCCCCTTGAATGCGGTCTGGAGGACATGATCCTTACAGAACCTGACTATCCTGAGCTCACAGCTATCTATAAGAAGCTGGAGTTCAAGAGCTTCCTCAAGAAACTGGGTTCAAAGGCAGTCTCCGCGGACAAACCCGAATTCAGCCCGGAGGACCTGGAATTCAAGGGCGAAAAGGTGGTCATCCTTGACAGCAAAGATCTGTATAAGCTCTATGACCTTAAGGGTAAAGATGCATATTTCAGGATGACCGGCGACTTCTCCCACGTGAACGGCGTCAGCACTGAAGGCATATTCTTTATGGCTGAAAACGCTTATTACGTGGATTTCAGACTGGTGCCCATGGATGATTTCCGTGACACTGTGAAGGATATCGGCATGAAGCTCTACGGCCATGACTTAAAGGATCATCTTTATGGTCTTATGGCTTGGAACATCGGCTTAAAAGATATTTCCTTCGATACTTCCATCGCTGAATACTGCATCGACGTGACAAAGAAGGATTACAGCTTCAGGACCGTATGCATAGACAGGCTTGGAGTGGATCCCTCGGAACTGATGGACAGATCTTCAGACCAGCTTACGATGTTCGGTGAAATGAGGGCGAACATCGACGACTATATCAAAGAAGCCATGCTTTGCAAGGCTCTAAGGAAACAACAGGAAGAGGAACTGAAGGCCAACGGCCTCGAAAGAGTTTTTTATGAGTGCGAACTTCCGCTGGTGGAGGTTCTGGCAGCCATGGAGAGCACCGGCATACTTTGCGACAGGGCGTATCTGGACGAATTCGGAAAGAGCCTTGATACAGAGATCGCTGCGCTGGAAAAGGATATTTATGAGCTGGCAGGTGAGGAATTCAACATCAAATCCACCCAGCAGCTGGGAGACATTCTTTTTGAAAAGCTGAAGCTTCCTCACGGCAAAAAAACCAAGAAGGGCTATTCCACAAGCGCAGAGGTGCTTGAAAAGGTGAAGGACGATCATCCCATCGTTCCGAAGGTACTGGAGTACAGGAACCTTACGAAACTGGCGTCAACGTATATCGAGGGAATGAAGCCGCTGATCGCAGAAGACGGCAGGATCCACTGCCACTTCCAGCAGACCGTGACCCAGACAGGAAGGATCAGCTGCACGGAGCCCAATCTCCAGAACATACCGGTGAGACAGGAACTGGGCAGGAAGATAAGAAAAGCCTTCCACGCTGAAGAGGGCAAGATACTGGTAGGCGCAGACTATTCGCAGATCGAACTCAGGGTCCTGGCACATCTTTCGGGAGACGAGGCTCTTATAGAAGCCTTCAACAATAACGAGGACATCCACAGGATGACCGCTGCCAGAGTTTTGGGAATACCTCTTGAAGAGGTGAAGCCCATAGACAGATCCAGGGCAAAGGCCGTAAACTTCGGAGTTATCTACGGCATGTCCAGCTTCGGACTTTCCGAGGAGATAAACGTTACAAGAAAAGAAGCTGAAGCATACATCAAGGAGTATTTCAACAAGCATCCCGGCGTAAAGGCATACATGGACGCTCAGATAGCTCTTGTAAAAGAAAAGGGCTGTTCCGAGACCATACTCGGAAGAAAGAGAAGGATCAATGAGATCAGCGCCTCCAACTTCATGGTGCGTCAGCTGGGTGAGAGGCTTGCCATGAACACTCCGATCCAGGGATCGGCAGCCGACATCATAAAGATCGCCATGAACAAGGTTTACAGGGAGCTCAAGGAAAAGCACCCTGACTCGAAGCTGGTGCTTCAGGTCCATGACGAACTTATAATCGAAGCTGACATGAAGGAACTTGACGATATCAGGGAACTGCTGGTGAGAAACATGCAGGAAGCCATGGAGATGAAGGTGAAACTGCTGGTGGATCTCAATACCGCTGAAAACTGGTACGATTTGAAATAACGGAGAATGAAATGGTTGTTATAGGACTTACCGGAGGAATAGGATCCGGCAAAAGCACAGTGTCCGAATACCTTAAAAGAAAGGGCTGCCTCATAATAGATGCAGACGAGATATCCAGAGCTGCCACCGGCCCGGGAGGACCGGCTCTGGAGCCCATTCTGATGGAGTTCGGGCCCGGCGTATTCAATGAGGACGGGACCCTGGACAGGGCTAAGATGTCTGACATAGTTTTTTCCGATCCAGAAAAGAGGAATAAGCTTGAAGATATCGTTGTTACCATGGTAATAAACGAGTTCCATGCCCAGATAGATCACCTCAGGGAGGAAAACTACAAGGGTATAGTGGTTTTTGATGCGCCGCTTCTTTTTGAATTCGGGCTCCAGCAATACGTGGACGAGACCTGGTTCGTCTCTGCCACCCTTGAGACCCGCGTGTCCAGAGTGGTGAAGAGGGACAGGGTATCCAGGAAGAAAGTTATGGACAGGATAAATACCCAGATGGCCTCGGCAGAGAAGGAAAGACTGGCTGATTACACCATCAATAATTCCTTTGATCTGAAGTGGCTTTACGATCAGGTCGACAGACTGCTTTACAGGCTCAGGGCGACGGAAGAAATCTGATCTATATATATAAAAAAATTATTGTCTTTGACGGCCGGATATGATAAAATACTTCTGTTATATATTGGGCCGGCATGATGGAATTGGCAGACGTGCGGGACTCAAAATCCCGTGGTGGCGACACCGTGTGGGTTCGACCCCCACTGCCGGCACCATTAGGAAAACAAGGCTTATTTAAGTTTTAGGAGGAACATAAAAGATGGGCGGAAATGCACAAGCTACATTAGTACAGTTTTTACCTTTAGTCATTCTGATCGCAGTAATGTATTTTCTTATGATCAGACCCCAGAGGAAAAAGGATAAGGCTATCAACGAAATGAGAAGAAGCCTTACAGTCGGTGATGAGATCGTTACCATCGGCGGTATCGTCGGAAAGATCGTCAAGACCAAGGACGAGACCATCGTTATCCAGGTTGGCGCAGATAAGATCAAGATGGAAATGATGAGATGGGCTGTATCCTCAGTTACCAAGGAAGCTCACGGCAAGGCAAGAGAAGTCTATGAGGAAGTCAAAGAAGAAGACGAAGCTCCTAAGAAGAAGGGCATCAAGCGTCTCAGAAAAGATGCTGCTGAAGAAGTTGAACAGGCAGCTCAGGACCCCGTAGAGCAGTTCGAAAAGGTTGAGGAAGAAGTGAAGGAAGCTGAGAATAACGATCCTGAAGGACGTGAAGTTGAAGATTTCATTTGATCCCGCTGAAATTAAATATCAAAAACTCCTTGAAAAACAAGGAGTTTTTCTTGTTTTTTGACATATGATTTGATATAATATACTGTCAAATAAAATGCCTATCTATGTATTGTTTTAAGGAAACAGTGCTTTTTGGCATTTTCAGATAAATATTATCAGATGTGAGGTTATAGTAATATGAGTCAGAAATTAAAAGCCGTACTTTCAGTATTAGTGATCCTGATATTGCTCTTCGGTTTGTATGCCACATTCTTTGGAATCGGCACAAACGAAGAAGGAGAGCCTTTGAACGGAAAGAACGCTCTTAAGTACGGTCTTGACATCAACGGCGGCGTTTACGTCGTAATGGAAGGTAAAACAGAAGGTCTCGGATATACCAACGAGGAGATCAACGAGATCATGGAACAGACCAGAGCGGTGCTGAACAACCGTGTCAACCAGCTGGGAGTAGCTGAGTCCACAGTAACACGTGAAGGCACCAACCGTCTCAGAGTGGAGATGCCCGGCGTCACAGACGCTGAGGAAGCCATCAAGGCCATAGGAACCACAGCTCAGCTGACTTTCGTCCTTGCTGACGGAACAGTCGTACTCGACGGATCCTATGTAAAAGATGCTCAGGTCGATACAGACGGAGCCGGATACAAGATCCTTCTTGAATTTAACTCCGATGGTGCTTCACTCTTTGAAGAAGCATCCAGAAAAGCATACAACAGAGAGCCTGAGGTCAAGATCGAGGGAATGGATGCCGACCAGATCGCCATCGTTCTCGACGGAACCATCATCACACATCCTCAGGTAATCAGCGTAATCTCAGGCGGACGCTGCGAGATCACCGGAAACTACACCAAGGAAGAAGCAACTACCACAGCTGCTCTCATCAGAGGCGGTGCGCTTCCCATCGAACTGGAAGAGATCCAGTCATCCGTACAGACAGCCACCATCGGTGCCAACGCTCTGGATAAGTCCATCGTTGCCGGCGGCATCGGTCTCATCATAGTATTCATACTCATGATCATCATGTACGGACTTCTCGGAGTTATTGCAGACATCGCGCTGATGCTTTACGTAGTAATGTTCGTATGGGCAATGGTAGGATTCAACGTAGTTCTTACCTTACCCGGAATAGCTGCTCTCATCCTTTCAATAGGTATGGCAGTAGACGCTAACGTAATCATATTCTCAAGGATCAAGGAAGAGATCGCTCAGGGCAAGTCCATCAGAGTAGCTGTTGACAGCGGATTCAAGAGCGCACTGGTTACAGTACTTGACGCTCAGGTAACGACCCTGATTGCAGCTATCGTACTTTACGAAGTAGGTACCACAGTAGTTAAGGGATTCGCTCTTACATTGATGATCGGTATCGTATTCAGTATCTTTACTGCAGTCATCATTTCACAGCTCTTCCTGAGCCTTATAGCCGGAACAAAGAAGTTCAGCCACAACAAATACTTCGGTGTCAACGAAGACGGAACTCCCAGACAGTTCCTCCACAAGACCTTCAAGTTCATCAAGAACAGAAAGATCTTCTACATCGCATCCGTTGCCATCATCGTGCTTGGCCTGGTATTCTCCCTGGTAGGCGGAATGAACTACGGTATCGACTTCACCGGTGGTACCACCATCCAGGTTGAGATGGGCGAGCAGGTAGACATTAAGGACGTTGAAGATACTCTCAAGTCCTTCGAACTTGATCCTACCATCATCTACACAGGCGAGGGCAATACTCAGATACAGATCAAGACCATCAAGGCTCTTGACAACGCAGGAAGAGCAGAAGTCTTCAATGCGCTTCAGGAGAAGTACGGACTTGAGGACAGCGCACTTGTAGCAGCTGAACAGTTCGGACCTTCTGTAGGTAAGGAACTGAAGCAGAACGCAGTTACAGCCGTTATCATCGCTTCCATCGGTATGCTGATCTACATCATCCTGAGATTCAAGTCATGGAAGTACGGTTTTGCAGCTGTTGTGGGCGTAGCTCATGACGTGCTCATGGTACTGGCATTCTACGCGATCTTCGGTTACACCATCAACAACCCCTTCATCGCAGCCATCCTGACCCTGGTAGGATATTCCATCAACGATACCATCGTTATCTTCGACAGGATCCGTGACAACAAAAAACTCAGAAGGGGCAGCCTGGAAGACACCATCGACTATTCACTCAACCAGACCCTTAACAGAACCATCATGACGTCACTAACGACTCTGGTGGTAATGATCCCGCTTCTCGTTATGGTAAGCTCAGCCATCAGCCAGTTCATCGTACCTCTGATGGTAGGCGTCATCGTAGGATGCTATTCATCCATCTTCGTCTGCGCACCTCTGTACTATGACATGAACAAGAAGGACGAAATGTCCAAGTACATGCTTAAGCAGCAGGAAAAGGCAAAGTCAGAGAAGAAGGCCAAGAGCAGAGCCGAAAGAAAAGGCAAGAAATAAATAATATAAAAAATCTTTTGCAAAGGCAGTAATTTATGGACACTAAGAAAGAATTCATTGAAAAATTACTTAGCATAAATCCTAATTACAACACCGAATCAATAGAAAAGGCTTATGAGGTCGCCGAAAGGCTCCATGACGGTCAGGTCAGAAAGTCCGGCGAACCTTATCTCATCCATCCCGTGAACGTCGCATATATACTGGCGGAACTGGGCATGGATGAGGCCACTATAGTCGGTGGGCTTTTGCATGACGTGGTTGAAGATACAGAGTACACCAGAGAGGACCTGGTAGGCGATTTCAGCGAGGAAATAGCTGTTCTCGTAGACGGAGTCACCAAACTGGGAAACATCAAGTACGAGTCCAAGGAAGAGATCCAGGCTGAGAACTTCAGAAAGATGTTCCTGGCCATGTCCAAGGACATCCGCGTGCTCGTCATAAAGCTGGCCGACAGACTGCATAACATGCGTACGCTGGAATTCATGAGACCGGAGAAAAGAATAGAGAAGGCTACGGAGACATTGGAAATATACGCTCCTCTGGCAGCCCGTCTCGGAATCTTCTCCATAAAGTTCGAACTTGAGGATCTGGCTCTCAAATATCTTCATCCTGAGGAATATGATGACCTGGTGGTCAAGATCGGTCAGATGAAGACCAAGCGCGAGACCATCATCAACAACGTCATCCAGGAAATCAAGGAAGCCCTTGACGACATGGGTCTCAAGTATGAGATCTACGGCAGGGCCAAGCACTATTATTCCATCTACAAAAAGATGATGATCCAGCATAAGGACATCGATGAGATCTTCGACCTTATCGCAGTCAGGATCATCGTGGAATCCGTAAGAGACTGCTACGCCGTCCTCGGTATCGTGCATACCCTCTGGACTCCTATACCGGGCAGATTCAAGGACTATATCGCCATGCCGAAGCCCAATATGTATCAGTCCATACATACCACGGTAATAGGAGAGAACGGCGATCCCTTCGAGATACAGATCAGAACGTGGGAAATGCACCACGTTGCTGAATACGGTATCGCAGCCCATTGGAAATACAAGGAAGGCAAGACTTCCGGCGAATCTTCCAACGACGATATCAAGCTGGCATGGCTGAGACAGTCCCTGGAACTGGAAAAGGATTCCGACGATCCCAAGGATTTCCTGGAGAACGTCAAGATGGATCTTTTTACATCACAGGTATTCGTATTCACCCCTCAGGGCAAGGTGCTGGAGCTTCCCAACGGATCCACTCCGCTGGACTTCGCTTTCAAGATCCACTCTGAGATCGGATATAAGTGCGTGGGAGCCAAGGTAAGCGGCAAGATGGTGCCCATCGACTACGTCCTCCAGAACGGAGACATAGTGGAGATCGTAACATCTTCCAACTCATCCGGCCCTTCCATGGACTGGCTGAACATCGCCAAGTCATCCAACGCCAGAAACAAGATCAGAGCCTATCTGAAACGTGAAAACAAGAACGAAAACATTGAGAAAGGCAGAGATCTCGTAGAAAAATACTTTAAGAAGAGAAATCTTGACGTACCCACCTTCATGAAGGATCAGTACATCAGGAGAGCCATAAAGGACGCTAAATTTGCCAATCCGGAGGAAGCCTGGGTACAGCTTTCCGCAGGCGGATCCCTGGTAAGCAAATTTGCAAATCTCCTCATAAGCTACTATGAGGAGGATACGAAGCAGGAACTTCCCAAGTCCAATGAGGAGATCATAGAAGAACTCAAGGTACAGGAAGCCAAGAAGACCCGCGCTCAGAAGAAGAGCAAGGACAATCCCGGCATCGTCGTCGAAGGTGCTGACAACCTTATGATCAAGCTTGCCAAGTGCTGCAATCCGGTGCCCGGAGACGAGATCATAGGCTTCATAACCAAGGGCAGGGGCATATCAGTACACAGATGCGACTGCACCAACATAGTCTCCCTTCCCGAGGAGGAAAAAGCAAGATTCATCGAAGTGGAATGGGAAGACCTGAAGGCAGGCAAGTCCTATGAAGCTACCATCAACATCATAGGCTCAGACAGAAGGGGCCTGCTTTCGGACATCTCAAAGGTATGCGATAACATGGACGTGAACCTGTCCGGAGTAAACGCAAGGACCGGCAAGGACGGAGCCATGAACATGACCATCCAGCTGGAAATATCCTCCATCCAGGAAATGGACAGAATTCTCAGAGCCCTGAGAAACATTGAAGGAATAACCAACGTTTACAGAGCAAGGAGTTAATATGAGAGCAGTAGTTCAGCGTGTCACCGACGCCAAAGTCTCTGTGGACGGCGACGTGAAGGGCTCTGTAGGAGCCGGAATGTGCGTGCTTCTGGGAGTAGAAGCAGGAGACGGTGACAAGGACCTTGAATACATAGTTGATAAGGTTTCAGGCCTCAGGATATTCGACGATGAAAACGGAGTAATGAACCGTTCCATACTGGATACCGGCGGAGAGATCCTCAGCATTTCCCAGTTCACGCTTCTGGGAGACGTAAGGCACGGCAAACGCCCCAGCTGGATCAGAGCCGAAAGGCCCGAAGAAGCCAACGATATGTACATGCGCTTCAACGAGGCGCTGAGAGCAAAGGGCATCAGAGTCGAAGAAGGAGTTTTCCAGGCAGAGATGCTGGTGGAGATACATAACGACGGACCTGTGACCATCCTGCTCGACAGCAAAAAAACATTTTAGACATGAAGATAATCCATTACGTAACAGGACCTATACAAGTAAATACTTACGTCGCTTACGATGAAGAGACCCGCAAGGCTTTCATAGTGGATCCGGGCGGATACGACAAAAGGATAAGCGACAAGATCCGCGAGATGGGTCTCGACCTTGAGTATATAATACTTACCCACGGTCACGGAGACCATATCGGCGGCGTAGAGGGCCTGAGAAGAGACTTCCCGGGCATACAGGTAGTTGCCAACGTCAACGAGGACATGCTTCTGGACGCGCGTAAAAACGATTCCAGGAGCCTCTTCGGAAAAGAGATCGTAGTGAACGTTGACAAGTGGGTGGACGACTTCGACACCATGAAGATCGGAAACATGGAGCTGCTGTTCCTTTATACACCCGGACATACCAAGGGCGGAATGTGCATCTTGGTGGACGGCAACCTGTTCAGCGGAGACACTCTTTTCAGATATTCCATCGGAAGGACGGATTTTTACGGCGGTTCATGGCCGCAGCTTGAAAAGTCCATCAAAGAAAAGCTCTATACGCTGCCTGACGAGACTTTGGTGCTTCCCGGACACATGGGATTCACCACCATCGGAGACGAAAAGAAAGGAAATCCTTTTGTAAGATGAGAAATCCCTGGGGAGAACTGACGGGAGTAAAGCCCGTCAAACTTACAAGAGAATTATTCAAAGGCAATCCATATAACGGCAGAAAGCCTCACGAAAAGCCAGAGGTCTTCAGGATACTCACCGAAGAGAAGGGGCTGAGCGTTGAAAAAGCCAGGCTGCTCATAGAGATCTACGAATATCAGCAGAGGGTGCTGGAAGGGGAGAGATACACGTCCTGCGGGCTGTATATCGGGATCCCGTTCTGTCCCACCAGATGCCTTTACTGCAGTTTCACTTCCAACCAGAAACCCTATGAGGAAGTGGAAAGATACCTTCAGGCGCTGATAAAGGAGATCGAATTCACCGGAAAGCGCGCGAAAGACACCGGACTGGACGTAGAGACCATATACATCGGCGGAGGAACTCCCACAACTCTGGATGAAGGACAGCTTGAAAGACTTCTGGATGCTATTTTACATAATTTTGATTTATGTAAACTAAGGGAATTCACTCTGGAAGCCGGAAGACCGGATACCATAACCGCCGGAAAGCTTGAAACTGCAAGTGCTCACGGCGTTGACAGGATATCCATCAACCCCCAGAGCATGAAGGACCGCACCTTGGAGCTCATAGGCAGGAGCCATAAGCCATCAGACATACTGAAGGCCTTTGAGACAGCCGATAAGTCGGGGATACCGGTAGTGAACTGCGACCTTATAGCAGGCCTTCCGGAAGAGGACGCCGACGATTTCAGAAAGACCCTTGAGACCATAATAAGCCTGAGACCGGCTAACATAACGGTCCATACTCTGGCTCTCAAGAGGGCTTCCAGGCTCATAGAGCAGGACAGCAACTATCATGAGACACATTCAGACGTGGTCTCCGAAATGATAGAGCTGTCACATGAGATCCTGAGGAGCGAAGGATACCTGCCATATTATCTTTACAGACTGAAGCGCATGGCAGGCGCTCTGGAAAACACAGGCTGGTGCAAGCCCGGGACTGCCGGAATATACAACATACGCATCATGGACGAGCAGCAGAGCATACTGGCGCTTGGCGCAGGCGGCATGAGCAAGGTGTTCTTCCCCCAGGAGAACCGCCTGGAGCGCGTCCCAAACGTAAATAACTATGAAGTCTATATCGACAGACTTCAGGAAATGTTTGACAGAAAAGAACAGGGCATCTTCCAAATGATGCCGGAAATATATAAACAAACTGAAGCTTTAAAAAGGAGGTAACGAAATGCTTACGAATGCACCCAAAGGAACCAAAGATATCATGCCCGATCAGGTGTACAAATGGCATTATGTAGAAAGAAAGTGGAAAGAAATCTGTGACAGATACGGATTCAAAGAGATCCGTACCCCCATGTTTGAACATACAGAGCTGTTCCAGAGAGGTATCGGAGATACTACCGACGTAGTACAGAAGGAAATGTATACATTCAACGACCACGGCGGAAGATCCATCACCCTGAAACCCGAAGGAACATCACCGGCTGTAAGAGCATTCCTGGAGCACAAGACCTATGCTGAAGTACAGCCTACCAAGATCTACTACGATATCCCGTGCTTCAGATATGAGAAACCTCAGAGCGGAAGACTCAGACAGTTCCACCAGTTCGGCGTTGAGACCTTCGGAACGCCCAACATGGTAGCTGACGCTGAGATCATCGCCATCGGATATGACTTCCTCACAGAGATGGGAGTTACCGACCTCACTCTGGAGATCAACTCCGTAGGATGCCCGGTATGCAGAGCAAATCACAGAACTGCTCTCAAGGAATTCCTGAAGCCCAAGTACGACCAGCTTTGCGATACCTGCAAATCCAGATATGAAAAGAATCCCATGAGGATCCTGGACTGCAAGTCTCCCATCGACCAGGCTCTGGTTGAAGGAGCGCCCATGATGCTGGACTACCTTTGCGATGAGTGCAAGAACGCTTTCGAGGAACTGAAGGAAAACCTGGAAGCCATGAACATCCCTTACGTGGTTAATCCCAAGATCGTAAGAGGACTCGATTACTATACCAAGACTGCTTTCGAATTCGTTACCAACTCCATCGGAGCTCAGGGAACGGTATGCGGCGGCGGACGCTATGACAACCTGGCAGAAGAAGTAGGCGGACTTCCGATCCCCGGCGTAGGTTTCGGTCTCGGCAAGGAAAGACTCCTGATGCTCATGGAAGCCAACGGAGTGGAGATCCCCGAACCCAAGGCATGCGACGCTTTCATCGCCACCATGGGCAAGGATGCCAAGCTCTTCGGACAGAAACTCATGAGAGACCTCCGCAAGGAAGGCATCAAGGTTCAGATGGACGACCTTCAGAGGAACTTCAAGGGACAGTTCAAGTATGCAGACAGGATCGGAGCATCCTATACCATCGTTATAGGTGATAACGAGCTCACCAACGGTGCTGCAAACCTTAAAAATATGGAGACCGGCGAACAGGTAGAAGTCAAGTTCGAAGATCTCGCAAAAGCTATCAAGGAGAAATAAAGATAAATGAGCAACATTTTCAGGCGCACTCATATGTGCGGAGAACTTAGAATCAGTGACGTAGACAAAGAAGTAGTGCTGAACGGCTGGGTGGCTAAGAGAAGAAACCTGGGCGGACTCATCTTTGTGGACTTAAGGGACAAGACAGGTATCGTACAGGTGACCTTTGACGATACCGTTCCCGAGGAACTTTTCAAAAAGGCTGACAGCCTCCGTTCCGAATATACCATCGGTATCAAGGGCGTAGTCAAGGAGAGAGCTGCAAAGAACGATCAGATCCCTACAGGAGACGTGGAAGTTTTTGCAACGGACATGGTGATCTATTCAGAGTCAGATACACCTCCGATCTACGTAAAGGATAACGACAACGTAGACGACAACCTCAGGCTGAAATACAGATACCTTGACTTAAGAAAGCAGCAGATGCAGAGAAACCTCAGCTTCCGCCACAAACTTGTCAAGGTAACAAGAGACTATTTCGATGAGAACGGATTCACGGAAGTGGAGACCCCCATACTCATCAAGTCAACACCTGAAGGCGCCAGAGACTACATCGTTCCTTCCAGAACATATCCCGGACAGTTCTATGCTCTGCCTCAGAGCCCACAGCTTTTCAAACAGCTTCTGATGGTTGGCGGAACAGACAGATACATGCAGATCGCCAAGTGCTTCAGAGACGAAGACCTGAGAGCAGACCGTCAGCCGGAATTCACTCAGATCGACCTTGAAATGTCCTTTGTGGACCAGGAAATGGTACTTGAGATCCAGGAAGGATATCTGAAGAGAGTGTTCAAGGAATGTCTGGACGTTGATATCGAGACTCCTCTCCAGAGAATGACCTGGGACGAGGCCATGGAGAGATTCGGTTCCGACAAGCCTGACCTCAGATTCGGTTTCGAGCTTAAGAAACTGAACGACGTGGTAAAGGACTGCAATTTCAAGGTCTTCACAGACTGCCTTGCTAACGGCGGAGACGTGAGAGGCATCTGCGTTGACGGCGGATCATCCTTCTTCTCACGTAAGGATATCGACAAGCTCACTGAGATGACCAAGCATTACGGAGCCAAGGGACTTGTATGGATCAGAATGAACGAAGGCGAGATCGGTTCCTCAGTGAACAAGTTCTTCTCACAGGAAGAGCTGGCTGAGATCGCCAAGGTATTCGACGCCAAGACCGGAGACCTTATATTCATCGTTTCCGACAAAGCCAAGGTGACATATGATTCCCTGGGATTCCTGAGAAGAGAGTGCGCTAAGAGAATGGGCCTCCTGAACGACAAGGAGTACAAGCTCCTCTGGGTAGTTGACTTCCCCATGTTCGAGGAAGACGAAGAGGACGGCGGCCTGAAGGCCATGCATCATCCTTTCACATGTCCTAAGCTTGACCAGCTTGACCTTCTGGATACAGATCCTCTTAAAGTCAAGGCAGACGCATATGACATCGTTCTTAACGGCGTAGAACTGGGAGGCGGTTCAGTCAGAATACATGACAAGAACCTCCAGGCTAAGATGTTTGAAGTCCTGGGTCTCACACCTGAAGAGTGCGACGAAAAGTTCGGCTTCCTCATCGAAGCCTTCAAATACGGAGCACCTCCTCATGCAGGACTTGCATACGGACTCGACAGATTCGTAATGCTTCTTCTGGGTGAACCCTCCATCAGAGAAGTCATAGCATTCCCTAAGAACCAGGCCGCACAGTGTCTGGTCTGCGGAGCGCCTGCAGCAGTAGATGACATACAGCTCGAAGAATTAGGTATCGGAGTAAAATAATGGCTGTTATCGGTGTATTGGGCGGGACTTTCGATCCCATCCACCTGGGTCACAGGACCCTGGGGCTGGCAGCAGTGGAAGAGGTTGCGCTTGACAAGCTCATCGTAATGCCTGCGCACATCCAGCCCTTCAAACAGAATAAAAAAGTAGCTCAGGACAGACATAGACTCAATATGGCTGAACTGGCTTTCAAGGACTGCCCTCAGGCAGAGATCTCCGACTATGAGATCAAAAAAGGAGACATCTCATATTCCTATGAGACCATGAGCCACCTGAGGTCGATATATCCTGACGACGAACTGTTCTTTATCATGGGAGCCGATTCCTTTATAAACGTTGAAAAATGGTATAAAGGTGAAGAACTTCTGGAAGAGTTCGGTTTTATCGTGAGCTCAAGGCCCGGATATCCTGAAAAGGAGCTGGAATCCAAGATGAAGTTCTATAAGATGGACTATGACACGAAAATCATCCGCCTTATGACTAAAATGCCCGATATAAGCTCAACTGAGATAAGAGAGACCGCTCTGGCCGGCGAGTCCATCAGACATCTGGTACCTGCAGTAGTTGAAAAATACATTCAGATCAACGGTCTTTATGACGATATGATCAGGAATCCGAGATGGAAACTGGATCAATATTAGAAAGACTCATGAGTTCTGTGATGACGGAACTCAGCGACAAGAGAAGAGTCCATACTCTGGGAGTGAGGGACACAGCCCTCGCTTTGGCCGACAGATATGGCGCAGACCCTGAAAAGGCGGAGATCGCGGCTCTTGCCCACGATCTTTACAGAGGCCTCAGGGGAGAAGAACTGAATAAGACCGTGAAGGAACTGGGACTTCTGGATAAATATCTGGACAATCCCAATCTGGCTCACGGAAAGATCGCAGCCATCATGCTGGAAAAAAAGTACGGAGTGGAGGACAGGGAGATACTTGACGCCGTGGCCTACCACACCACCGGAAGAGCCGGCATGAGCACTCTGGAAAAGGTAGTCTTCCTGGCGGACGCAATAGAGCCGGGAAGAAATTACCCCGGAGTTGAAGAGGTGAGAGAGGCTGCTGAAAAAGGCCTTGACGAAGGCTGCCTCAGGTCCATGCTGGGGACCATTGAACATGTTCAGGATCAGGGTGCATACCTTGATGAAGATACGATAGAAGCAGCAGAATTTTTGAAGGAGAACAAATGACAAACAAGGAATACGCAGATTTTGCGGCAAAAATTTTATCATCCAAGAAAGCTACGGATATCATGATTATCGATATCGCAGAAAAGTCCGGCTTTGCTGATTATTTTATCATCGCTACGGGAAATACCGACAGACAGGTGAACAGCATGGCAGACGACGTTGAAGACGCACTGGCAGAAAAGGACCTTCTGGTGAAGTCCATCGAAGGAAAGAATATTTCAGGATGGATCCTCATGGATTTCGGCGATATCATCGTAAATCTTTTCACTCCTGAAATGAGGGATAAATACAACATTGAAAAAATATGGGCTGACTGTCCTGTAGAGCATATAGGAGACTAAATCATTATGGAAGAAAGATATAACTTTAAAGAAATCGAAAAGAAGTGGCAGAAAGTCTGGGAAGATGATCAGACATTCAAGGTAACTGAAGATCCTTCAATGGAGAAGTTCTATTGCCTTGAAATGTTCCCTTATCCTTCAGGCAAGCTCCACATGGGTCACGTGAGAAACTATTCCATCGGAGACGTGGTAGCCAGATTCAAAAAGATGGACGGCTTTAACGTGCTTCATCCCATGGGATTCGACTCATTCGGACTTCCTGCGGAGAACGCTGCCATCCAGCACGGCATCCATCCTTCGACATGGACCTGGGACAACATCCACGAAATGGAAAGACAGCTGAGAGAACTGGGTCTCTCCTATGATTGGGACAGAGAATGCTGCACCTGTTCAGAAGACTATTACCGCTGGATGCAGTGGATATTCATCCAGTTCTATAAGAGGGGACTGGCATACAAGAAGGAGAACCCCGTTAACTGGTGTCCTTCCTGCCAGACAGTACTTGCCAACGAGCAGGTAGTTGACGGCGTATGCGAAAGATGCAAGACTCCCGTAACAAAGAAGAACCTGAGCCAGTGGTACTTCAAGATCACTGACTATGCAGACAGACTTCTGGAGAACCTGGATAACGGCAAGCTGGACGGATGGCCGCAGAAGGTCAGACTGATGCAGAAGAACTGGATCGGCAGATCCTACGGCTGCGAAGTAGATTTCAAGGTAAAGGATTCCGACGAAGTCCTCACAGTATTCACCACACGTGTGGACACCATCTACGGAACCACTTTCATGGTACTTGCTCCCGAATATCCTACAGTTCTTGAGAACGTAAAGGGAACAGAATACGAAAAAGACGTTCTTGACTACATCGACAGAGTCAACCACATGAACGAGATCGAACGTACTTCCACCACAGCTGAGAAGACAGGTGTGTTCATCGGAAAGTACGCCATCAATCCCTTCACACATAAAGAGATGCCCATCTACATCTCAGACTACGTACTGATGGGCTATGGCACCGGAGCAGTCATGGGCGTTCCCGCTCACGACCAGAGAGACTTCGAGTTCGCCACCAAGTTCGGACTGGAGATCACTCCCGTTGTTGATCCTCAGGATCCCGAAGTAGACGTGAACAACCTTAAGGAAGCCTGCGCAGCCTCCGGCATCATGATCAATTCAGGAGAGATCACCGTAGATGCTCCATACAGCGGATGGCTTACAGAAACAGAAGGCGATACTCACGCATACCTGCTGGAGATCCGTAATGCGATCGGAGAACTCGAAATATCTTTCAAAAAGACAGAAAGAACACCTGCAGGCAATGGATGCCTGCAGGTGCTTGGGTTTGAAGTGAAAAGTGAAGAGTGAATAGTGAAGAGT
>CACYYH010000035.1 GCA_902778565.1 uncultured Eubacteriales bacterium | reverse complement strand
GAATTCGCCAAGGCCGTATCTCATGTAAAGAGTCTTGGTGATAGCTGCTGTAAGAGTTGTCTTACCATGGTCTACGTGTCCGATGGTTCCGATGTTGATGTGTGGTTTTGTTCTTTCGAACTTTTGCTTAGCCATTTTGGGTTCCTCCTATTATAACGTTATTTTTTGGAAGTCAGATACGGGCGTCCCCGCATCTCACGCGGATAAATTCGCACGCATAGTTATTATACTACTATTTGCTGTGAATTGCAAAGAATTTTATCAATAATTATAAAGAAAAAGAGGACCGAATTTCGATCCTCTTTTCGTTGGAGCTGTTGAGCAGACTTGAACTGCCGAACCTCTTCCTTACCAAGGAAGCGCTCTACCGACTGAGCTACAACAGCGCGTTCCTTTCGAACATTTGATATTATATAGCATAACCTCTGTTAAAGTCAAGATAAATTTATGTTATGTCACATTTCCAGAAACGCCATGATCTTTTTCCTTATTCTCTGAAGAGCGTTGTCTATGGTCTTAGGTGATTTGCCCAGCTCTTCAGCGATCTCCTGATAGTTCTTTCCGGCGATCTTGGCCCTCAGTACCTGTGCCTCCAGAGGACTGAATATATTACGGCTCAGGCCTTTCAGACGCAAAAGCGTATCCTCGTAGATCACTTTCTCCTCGGGCTCGTCAAACATGGAGGCCTTGAGGATATCGCCGATGGTGAGATTTTCATCCTTTTCTCCCAGATGGTTGTCTAAAGAGATGGCATCGTTCAGAGGCTGGTTCTTTTCTCTCTCAGCCTTTCTTATGGCTTTAAGGATCTGATTGTTTATACAGGTGCCGGCGTAGGTCTTGAAGCTTGCTTCTCTGCCCTCGTCAAAACTCCTCACGGCCTTCATCAGGCCGATCATGCCCTCCTGCACCACGTCCTCTGCCTCGGCTCCGGCGATAAAGTAGGCCTTTGCCTTCGCGCGAACAAGACCCTTATATTTTTCTATAAGGATCTCTTCGGCGGTCTCACTGCCCTCTCTGGCCATGAGCACCAGTTGTTCATCTGTAAGTATCAGCAGATTTTCTATAGGCACTTTTTTACATGTGGAGACTTCTGGTGTCTCTCTGTTTTCTTATCTCGTAAATTACAACTGCAGCGGCATTGGAAGCGTTCAGGGAGGTGATCTTGCCTACCATGGGCATGGACACCACGAAATCGCATTTCTCTTTAACCAGTTTGCTTACTCCGAAACCTTCGGAACCTATGACCACTGCGATCTTGCCGGCCATGTCGGTCCTGTAGTATTCGGCGCCGCCCATATCGCAGGCTGCTACCCAAATTCCCCTGTCTTTCAGTTCATCGATGGTCTGGGCTATGTTTGTCACCTTGGCCACCGGCATGTATTCGATGGCGCCGGCTGAAGCCTTGGCCACGGTCTCCGTCAGGCCGCAGGAATGTCTCTTGGGAATGATGATGCCATGGGCTCCTGCGCATTCCGCCGTCCTCATGATGGCTCCCAGATTATGGGGATCCTCAAGTCCGTCCAGAATTATGATGAAGGGATCCTCGTCCCTCTCAGCCGCATTTGCAAGGATATCGTCCACCGTTGAATAATCGTAGGGACTGACGTAAGCGCATACTCCCTGGTGAGCCTTGCCCTGAGCGATGCGGTCCAGTGCAGCCTTTTCAACGTACATTACAGGTATGCCCTGCTCCTTGGCCAGTGCCAGGATCTTTATCATGGAGCCTTCTCTGGAGGTTACCAGAAGCTTGTCCACTTCGCGTCCTGCCTTCAGAGCCTCAGTTACAGGATTTCTTCCTATAATTATATTGCTGTCATTCTCACGCTCTTCGAATTCGCGTCTTCCCCCGCGGTCTTTGTAATTGCCGGAGGCGGAAGGCCTTCTTTCCGAAGCGCTTCTTCCGGCGGGCTTCCTTTCAGGAGCCTTTCTCTCGGAGCGTTCCCTCATCTCCCTGGTGCCGGCGGATTCACCGTAACCTGCGTGGGACTTGGGTCTCTTTATGTTATGATTGTCTCTTCTGTTCTTTACTTTCGCCATTTTATATTTCCACGAGCCTTCTTCTGTATTCCCAGAACCTGAACTTCAGGCCCTTATCTTCCATTTCTTCCGAGGTCCATACAACCTTGAACCCGGGGTTCTTGTCGATGTCCCTGATGAAGGTGTCCGCAAAAAACTCATGATCCACCTTGGTGACGTAGAGCTTGTCGCACATGTCCATCATTTCGTTATACACGGAGGCGCCTCCGATTATCATGACGTCATCGGGATCGTAGTTGTTGAGTTCCTCCAGGAGTTCCTCCATGTCGTGGACCACCTTGACGCCTTCTTTTTCAAAGTCGCTTCTGTGGGTCAGCACGATGTTGGTCCTGTCAGGAAGGGGCTCGCCCTTGGGAAGGCTTTCCAGAGTGGATCTTCCCATGACAACCACCTTTCCTATCGTATGATCTCTGAAGAACTTCATGTCCTCCTTGAGATGGCAGAGGAGTTTTCCGTCCTTGCCTATTCCCCAGTTCTTGTCAACGCATACTATGAGATTCATGCCTTCCTCCTTATCAGACCGCGATGGGAATGTTTTCCACCTGAGGTCCGTGCTGATAGTTTTCAACGATCACATCGTTCATGGTAAAGTCATAGAAATCCTTGATGTCAGGATTCAGTGTGACCTTCGGTGCCGGATACTGCGGTCTCTTGATGAGCTCAGCCACGATGGGCAGATGCTTGTTATATATGTGAGCATCTGAGATCACGTGCACCAGTTCGCCGGGTTTCAGTCCGCTGACCTGGGCGAACATCATCACCAGCAGCGCGTACTGCACCACGTTCCAGTTATTTGCCGCAAGGATGTCCTGGGACCTCTGGTTCAGAATGGCGTTGAGCCTGTCTCCTGTGACGTTGAAGGTCATTGAATATGCGCAGGGCTCCAGGTTCATCTCCGAAAGATCCTCAAAGTTATATATATTGGTAAGGATACGTCTGGACTGGGGCTGGTTCTTCAGCTGCCAGAGCACGTTATCCACCTGGTCCATCTCACCCTGAGCGAATTTGTACTTCTTCTGCATCTGATATCCGTAGGCTTTGCCGATGGATCCGTCCTCATCCGCCCACTCGTCCCAGATGTGGGGCTTAAGGTCATGGATGTTGCTGGATTTTCTCTGCCAGATCCAGAGCACTTCGTCCATGGCGGACTTGATGGCGGTGCGTCTTAAGGTAAGCGCGGGGAATTCTTCCTGAAGATCGTAGCGGTTTACGACGCCGAAAGTCTTCACCGTATATGCCGGCGTTCCGTCTTCCCAGCGGGCTCTGACGTTCTGTCCTTCGGTACTGAAACCTTCGTCCAGTATCTTCTGGCACATATTTACGAATAATACGTCTGCTTTACTCATTGGAAACTCCTTCTTCAGGCAAATTTTCTTCTTTTTCTTCGAACAGGCTATCTACGCTCTGCCCGATAACTTCTTCTATCTGATCCAGCAGACGCTGCATGTCTGCTTTGCTGGCCAGTATATCCTTCACGTGGTCCTCGGCGCCCATCTTGCGGGCCTTTTCGATTATGTAATCGAAACGCTCATCGATGCCCACGTACTCATCTTCTTTGACAAGCCTGTCCCCCAGCCAGATCATGTCCATCTCGCTGACCTGGGATATATCATGATATCCGGCACCGGTCATATGGTTCCTGACGATGATGCTCTCCTCAGGGTAGCCCATATCAGCCAGTTTGTCCGCCATCACGTCCCAGTGTCTCGCCTGGGTTCTGGCGGCATCGTGAGCCAGACCCGCTCCGTGGATCAGTTCCAGGTCCAGATCGAAGCCGTGCTCATCCAAGGCAGCGGCGATGGTG
Source organism: uncultured Eubacteriales bacterium (assembly GCA_902778565.1). Taxonomy (GTDB): domain Bacteria; phylum Bacillota; class Clostridia; order Peptostreptococcales; family Anaerovoracaceae; genus RUG754. Next base: position 15,078 of record CACYYH010000035.1, on the reverse strand, counting down.
GTGGCAACGTTTGCCACGGCATTGCAGTGCCTCATCACGTTCCCCGGGGTCTTGAATTCAAGATATAACCCGAATATTTCTTCTTCTGAAATACGCTTTCTCATTTCCGTCATCCCTTTTCTATGATGTCAAAAGATCTGTTCACGAGATAATCGAGCCTGTCCTTATCTTCTTTCAGGTACAGATCTCCCACCAGAGCCTCAAAGGCAGTGGCGTATTTATCAGTTATGATGTTTCCCCCTCTGTGGGAAGCTCTGGTTTTCTTGGAGTTGGACGCTTTGTGGTTTCTGGCCCTTTTAACCAAAGCGACCTCTTCCTCCGTCAGTTCTTCCTCCATCAGTGCCTTTATGACCTTAGCCTGTCCCTCCGCGGAGACGTACTCCACCGCCATTTTGTGAAGAACGTCGGAGTGAGCGACTCCGGTCTCCATGACGTGTTTTCTGACGTACACCTCGTAGACCGCATCTCCGATGAATGCCAGAGCGGCAATGTTAAGTTCACTCGATGCTGCCATTTTTGTACTCCTTGTACTCTCCTATGGTGAAAAAGATCAGTCCGATCCAGATGATCACAAAAGCGATGAGCTGCACCGGCGCAAAGTCTTCTTTGAAGTAAAATATGCTCAGGAACAAAGCGATAGTCGGCGATATGTATTCTGAAAGTCCCAGCACGAACATGCTGATCTTGTTTGCCGCATTGGCAAAAAGCACCAGCGGAAAGGCTGTGAACAGGCCGCAGAACATCAGCAGGAAGTATTTGAATCCTCCTGCAGACAGACCTCCTATGCCTTTTGCCTCAATATAGAAGATGACCATGAGGGCAAAGGGCGCCAGGAACAGCGTCTCAAACAAAAGAGACATTATAGGCGGCAGTTTAAGGCCTTTTTTCATGGCTGTATAGATGGAGAAGGTCACCGCTACTCCAAGGGCTATGGTGGGCATCTCCTTGAAGTATGCCACCACAGCTACTACGCCGATGAAACCCATTACCAAAGCGATGGCCTTGTACCTGTTCAGCTTTTCCCTGAAAAGGAAGACGCCGAACAGACACACTACCAGAGGTTCGATGTAGTATCCGATGCTGGTCTGTATGATATGGTCGGAGTTCACCGCCCAGATGTATATGGACCAGTTTATGGTTATCATGATGCCGGCAGCGATTATCCTCAGCACAAGTTTCCTGTTCCTCAGGACCTCCATGATCTCTTCTTTTGCGTGCACTTTCCAGGCAGCTATGGCGCAGACCACTGCCACCAGAAAGATCCTGTAAAAGATGATGACCCAGGAATCTATGGGCTTCAGCCACTGCCAGTATATGGGCATTATGCCCCACCAGATATTGCAGCCGAGGACAGAAATGATGCCTTCCCTGTATTCTTTTTTTGAGTCTAAACTGTTCATGTCCTCAGCGATAAATATCAGTTAATATCAGTCTTTGATGATCTCAGCGCCCTGAGGGGTATCCTTGATGGTGTATCCAAGAGCCTTGACCTTGTCTCTGAGTTCGTCTGCCTTGGCAAAATCCTTTGCCTTCTTGGCAGCGGCCCTCTCTTCCACCATCTGAACTATCTCTTCAGGAATACCTGCGTATCTGTTGGCTTCTCTCTCGGCCTGCTCAGCTTTCAGCTTTTCAGCAGCCTTTCTGAGATCCAGGCTCAGTACGTAATCGAAATCTTCGATGAGATAGAGCTTGGTGCGGTCGTTGGTATCAGCCTTGAGTACATCGTATAATACCGATACAGCGTTGGCTGTGTTAAGGTCGATGGCAAGGTTCTTTACGAACTTGTCCTGAAGCTTGTCGATCGTTGCCTGATCCAGTTCAGACTTGTCATCGTAGTTCAGCTGAGCGATCTTCTGGACCAGCTTATCATACTGCTGAGCCGCATTGTCGAGAGCCTCGAAGCTGAATACGAGATTCTTTCTGTAGTGTGACTGGATGCAGAAAAGTCTGTAGACCAGAGGATCATATCCTTTTTCCTCAAGGAGTGAAACCGTAAGGAATTCTCCCTTGGACTTTGACATCTTGCCGGTCTCGTCGTTTAAGTGAGCCACGTGAAACCACTGGGTGCACCATTCGTGTCCCAGATAAGCTTCGGACTGTGCGATCTCATTTGTGTGGTGAGGGAACATGTTGTCAACTCCGCCGCAGTGGATATCGCAGTATTCTCCGAGATGCTTCATGGAGATGCAGGAACACTCGATGTGCCAGCCCGGATATCCCATCTCGTCGAAGAAGGGAGACTCCCACTTGAGAGCCTGATCCTCAAACTTGGACTGAGTGAACCAGAGAACGAAGTCAGCCTTGTTCTTCTTATTGGTATCTTCTTCAACGCCTTCTCTGACGCCTACTGCCAGATCCTCTTCCTCATGCTCGCCGAATACGTAGTATTTGTCCAGCTTGGAAGTATCGAAGTAAACGTTTCCGCCGGCCTTGTAAGCGTAGCCTTTGTCAAGGAGCACCTGAACCATGTTGATGTACTCGGGGATCAGGTTTGTGGCGGGTTCCACAACGTCCGGAGTCCTGATGTTCAGTTTGGCGCAGTCTGAGAAGAAAGCGTCGGTGTAGAACTTGGCGATCTCCATGACGGTCTTGTGCTCACGCTTCGCGCCCTTGATCATCTTGTCCTCGCCCTCGTCAGCGTCGGATGTGAGATGGCCTACGTCGGTCACGTTCATGACACGCTTAACGTCATAGCCTGCATATCTGAAGAACTTCTCCAGAACGTCCTCCATGATATAGGATCTGAGGTTTCCGATATGTGCATAGTGATATACCGTAGGACCGCAGGTGTACATGCCCAGCTTGCCGGGTTCATGTGTGGTGAGCAGGTCTTTTTTTCTGGTATAGCTGTTATACAGTCTGATCTGTGGTATCTCTTTCATGATTATTCCTCTTCAAATACAGTTATTGTCTTGATGACCTGAGGCATGATGGGCTTGTCGTTCCAGTCTCTTCTGACGTTCACGATGAAGTCAGCTGTGTCCATGCCCTCAGTTACCTTTCCGAAGGATGCGTACTGTCCGTCGAGATGAGGAGCGTCCGCTACCATTACGAAGAACTGTGAGCCTGCGGAGTTGGGATCCATTGCTCTTGCCATTGAAAGCACTCCCTTGGTGTGCTTCAGGTCGTTTTTGAAACCGTTCATGGTGAACTCGCCCTTGATGGTGTATCCCGGGCCGCCTGTTCCGTTTCCTCTGGGGCAGCCGCCCTGGATCATGAATCCGGGAATTACTCTGTGGAAGGTAAGTCCGTCATAGAATCCTTCGTTTGCAAGTTTTTCAAAATTCTCTACGGTCACGGGTGCGATCTCAGGATAAAGCTCGCCCTTCATGATGCCGCCGTTTTCCATTTCGATAATAAATTTCTTCATTTATTTCCTCCTATGAAAAGATGATCGCGCCTAAAACGCCCATCCCGATAATTAACTGTATGGCTCCCAGTTTCTTTGTATAGACCAGGACACCGGATATCAAAGCCAGTACCAAAGCCAACGGATCCATGGCTCCGAGTATCTCAGACACGCCGGTCATGCCGCTTATGTCCGCGCTGAAAAGCGCGCCGCTTGCGATGTAGATCACACCTGCGGCGATCATGCCCACGGTTATGGGCCTGATGCCCACGAAGGCTCCTTCCACCAAAGGATTTTCCCTGTGCTTCTTAAGGAGACTGGAAGCCAGAGTCACCAGAAGGAAGGAAGGTATCACTACGCCTAATGTGGCGCAAAGCGATCCGCCCACACCGGCCGCCTTGAATCCCACGAAGGTGGCGGCGTTGATGGCTATGGGTCCCGGTGTCGCCTGGGAAATGCCGAAGAGATCGGCGAAGTCCGCCTGAGTCAGGGGCACGAATTTGCTTACGCCCTGGTATATCAGAGGCAGTATTGCCATGCCGCCTCCAAAGCCCACAAAACCGATTTTAAGGAAGGTAAGAAAGAGTTTGATATAGATCATCCTTCTGCCCTCCTTGCCTTTATAAGCGAGTAAAAGATGCCCAGGATCATGCCTCCCAGAATGACCCATACCGCATCCACTCCCATGAAGCTTATGAGCAGGAAGCTGACACAGAAGAGCAGGATGCTGAATGCGCTGTCCGCCTTGCTTCCCTTCACCTTGTCGAAGGTCTTGCCTGCAAGCTTCACAGCCGCAGAAAGGATCAGTCCGAGAGTGGCTATACGGATACCCTTCAGAGCGCCCTGTATATATCTGTTGTCCCCGAAGTTTTCCATGAACATTGCGATCAGTATTATGATCACAAAGGATGGAAGCACCATGCCGAAGACGGATACCAGGGCTCCCTTGATGCCTTTTAAGCGGTATCCCACGTAGAGGGACATGTTCACGGCTATGACTCCCGGAAGAGTCTGGGTAACTGCGATGCAGTCCAGTATCTCATCAGAATCCAGCCAGCCCCGCCTGGTCATGCGTTCTTCAAGGAGTCCTATCATGGCGTACCCTCCCCCGAAGGTGAAGAGCCCCAGAGTAAAGAACTCGATGAAAAGCTGGAGATATATATTTTCTTTTTTTGATGTATTTTCAGACAAGCTGATTAGCCTCTCTTTTCTCTGTTGACGATGTCGATGGATGCTTTGATGGCTTCTTCGACTGTCATTTCCTGTCTGTCAGCCTCGCGTCTCAGCTTGTACTCCACCTTTCCTTCGGGAGCAAGCTTGCCTACGGTGATGCGTACAGGGATACCGATGAGGTCAGCGTCCTTGAACTTGACGCCGGGTCTCTCGTCTCTGTCGTCCCAGAGCACCTCAACGCCTGCTGCTGTCAGTTCGTCGTAGATCTTCTGAGCGACTTCGTCCTGTGCAGCGTCTCCGGGCTTCACCTGAGTGATTATAACGTGGTAAGGTGCCACGCTCATAGGCCAGATGATACCGAAGTCGTCGTGATTCCGAGGCATGTCTATAATAGCCTGGAAGGTCCTGGAGATACCGATTCCGTAACAGCCCATCCAGATAGGCTGTTCCTTCTGGTTCTCATCCTTGTAAACAGCGCCCATTGGTACGGAATACTTGGTTCCGAGCTTGAAGATCTGACCTACTTCAACTCCTCTTGCGTGCTTAACGGGCTTGCCGCAGATGGGGCAGGGATCTCCTTCCTTAAGGGTCTTAAGGTCGGTGATGATATCTCCTGTGTAATCTCTTCCGTAGTTGACGTTGATGTAGTGGTGATCCACTTCACATGCACCTGCGCACATGTTCTTAAGGCCGGGAAGTTCGGAGTCTACTACGATCTTGCAGTCGTGGAGATGCATGGGGCCTGTGAATCCGCCCACGCAGCCGGTGGCTTCATGCATGGCGTCCTCATCTGCGAAGACGATGTCGAATTCTCTGATTCCCAGAGCGTTCACCAGCTTGGTCATGTTCAGTTCTCTGTCGCCTCTGATGAAAGCAGCCACATATTCCTTCTCGTTACCTTCCTCATCATAGGTGATGAAGAGGAGAGCCTTGATGGTCTTGCTCTGGTCGATACCCAGGAAGTTTGACACATCTTCGATGGTCTTGGTTCCCGGAGTCAGTTTCTTCTCCAGAGGAAGCATCTCGCAGGTATCAGCGGGAGCGTCAACGCACTCGGCCTTCTCAACGGTAGCAGCCAGGTCGCAGCTGTCGCAGTATGCGATCTCGGATTCGCCGAATTCGCAAAGGGCTGTGAACTCATGGGATCCGGTTCCGCCGATAGCTCCGTTATCAGCTTCTACAGGTCTGAAAGTCAGTCCGCATCTGTTGAATACGTTGGTGTAAGCCTCATACATCTTTCTGTAGCTTACGTCCTGTCCTTCAGGGTCCTTATCGAAGGAATAGTTGTCCTTCATGATGAAGTTTCTGGATCTCATCATGCCGTATCTGGGACGGGCTTCATCTCTGAACTTATCTGTGATCTGATAGAGCATGAGAGGCAGCTGTCTGTGAGAGCTGATGTCATTTCTGATGATGTCCGTGAAGACTTCTTCAGCTGTGGGACCGAGGCAGAAAGGTCTGCCGTTCCTGTCGTTCACTCTCCACATCTCAGGGCCGTATGCCGCCCATCTTCCGGACTCCTCCCAGAGTTCAGAAGGCTGGAGCACGGAGGTTGCGATCTCCTGAGCTCCCTGAGCGTCCATTTCTTCCCTTACGATCTGCTCTATTTTTCTGACTGTTCTCCAGCCCATGGGCATGTATGAATAGATGCCTGCGGCAGTCTTTTTGATCATGCCTGCTCTTAAGAGCAGAATATGGCTGGGGATCTCAGCTTCGTTTGGTACTTCTCTTAAAGTCTTAAAAAAGCTCTTTGAAAGTTTCATTTAAACAATTTCTCCTATCTCACTAAAGTACACACCGCCTGAGCAGCTATTCCCTCACCTCTTCCGGTGAAGCCCAGCTTCTCAGTGGTGGTTCCTTTGATGTTAATCGATTTTTTGTCCATGTTAAGGACTGCCGCAAGTCTCTCCGTCATCTCAGGGATGTAGGGTGAAACCTTGGGTTTCTGGCAAATGATGGTCACGTCAAGATTTCCGACACAGAATCCTTCTTCATAGATCCTGTCCCTGACCTCCTCCATGAGCTTCATGGAATCGGCTCCTTCGTAGGCCGGATCAGTATCCGGAAACAATCTTCCTATGTCTCCCATGCCGGCGGCTCCCAGCATAGCGTCCATGAGAGCGTGAAGCGCAACGTCTGCATCGCTGTGGCCCAAAAGACCCTTCTCATAGGGTATCTCCACACCCATCAGGATGCATTTGCGTCCTTCCACCAGTTTATGCACGTCGAAACCGGAACCTATTCTGATATCCATACCGGGCAGATCCTCCCTCGTCGTTATCTTGATGTTTTCATAGTCACCTGCGGTCATAGTCACCGGATATCCGGCATGCTCGGCTATGCCGCCGTCATCGGTTCCGTAGAACCCTTCCGCCATGGCCTTTTCGTAGGCAGCGGTTATCACTTCAGATCTGAAGCCCTGAGGCGTCTGGATCAGGAAAAGTTTGCTCCTGTCCAGATTTCCCTCTGCGCTCCTGATGCTGTCCTTAAGGTTTACCACAGGAACTGCGGCGCCCTTCTCCCAGGCGGCTTCTATAGCGCCGTTTATCACCTGATCGGTCACGAACGGCCTTGCAGCATCGTGGATAAGTATCAGACCTTCATCAGATGCCTTGATGCCCTCGTAGACCGAATCCTGCCTTTCTGCGCCGCCGGGAATGACCTTGGATACTTTGTCGTATCCCTTCAGCATATCTCTTACATAGTCAAGGTATTCATCCGAAGTGACGACGATGACCTCGTCAGTATGCTCATTTCTGATGATCTTGGTGAGGGCTGTCTCCAGAACGGTGGAATTCCCAAGCTTCATAAACTGCTTGGGCACATCTCCGCCGAAGCGTTTTCCCTTACCTGCGGCCACCAGAATGAAAGTGACTTTGCTTCCTTTATACATTTACTTCACCTTACCGAAAATCATTCTTCCGGCAGCAGTCTGGAGCACGGAAGTTACCGTGATATCCAGAGTCTTTCCGATGTACTTCCTGCCGTCTTCAACTACGATCATGGTTCCGTCATCCAGATATGCTACTGCTTGCTCTCTGTCCTTGCCCTGCTTGATGAGAGTTACGGTCATTGTCTCGCCTGCGATGGCCAGAGGCTTAACTGCATTGGAAAGTTCGTTGATGTTAAGCACCGGAACTTCCTTGATGGCAGCAACCTTGTTCAGGTTGAAGTCGTTGGTGACCACCTTGCCCTTCATGATCTGAGCCAGTTTCAGAAGCTTGACGTCCACTTCGGGGATCTCCTTGAGAGCTTTCTCCGAATCAGTGTTGTAGATCTGGATCTCGAACTCAGTCTGGATCTTGTTCAGGATGTCCAGACCGCGTCTTCCTCTGACGCGCTTAAGGCTGTCTGAAGAGTCTGCAATGTGTCTCAGCTCCACGAGAACGAATTCAGGAATGATTATGGGTCCCTCCAGGAAGCCGGTCCTCATTATCTCCAGGATCCTTCCGTCGATGATAACAGAGGTGTCAAGGATCTTAGGCACACGCTGGCTCTTTTTGTCCTTTGCGCGGTATTCGTACTCGTTAGTCTCCCTGTTCTTCTTCTGGGTAGCCTGTATCATGTTGTACAGCTCAGGTCCCTTCCGGGAACCCACCACGCCGCCGAAGAAAGCCAGCACTGCATAGACGATGATAGTCACCGCCAGGTACAGAGCCTTCTGAACGATGATGTTCTGATAGATAGTCGACAAAAGATATGCCACAACAAGACCGAGGACCAGCCCTATGGCGCCGCCAATAATTTCAACGGGGGATACGCCCTGGATCTCGTTTTCTATGGATGTGGCCATTCTATGACCTCTGTTCGTAAGGTTGGGAGCATATCTGAAAAAGATAAATGCAAAGATAATTACGAAGAATGATATTGCGATAGCTCTTTCTGATGGGGATAATAACGGTGTTCCATTGTATACGTCGGTCTTCTCAATAATGAATTCCGCCAGTTCGAACAGTTCATATCCCAGCAGTCCGCCGATCAGAGTAAAAATAGCTCTTATAAATCTTTTGATCATGGTTTTTTTACCTCCTTTCCTTAAAAATTGATATAATAACGCTATTATACCTAATAAATTAGTATACATTGGTTTGTCAATATTTGCAAGTCAATTGCGATCATTCGGTAAATAATTCACGACATCTGACAACCGGTCTGCAATTATTTACAATGACTACATGATTTTTTCACAATAATATTATATATTTGTATCCAAGGGGTAATTTATGATAGAATATCTATATTAATAGGTATATTTCTCCAAAGGAGGACAGAATAAATGTATAAACTGCTCGTAGTTGACGACGAACCCAAGATCCGCGACATCATCAGAGAGTACGCGGAGTTCGAGGGATATGAGGTGGACGAGGCTGAGGACGGCATGGTGGCGCTGGGGCTTTGCAAGCTCAACGACTATGACCTGATCGTCATGGACATCATGATGCCTAAGCTTGACGGCTTCTCTGCCTGCAAGGAAATAAAGAAGATAAAGGACATTCCCACCATCATGCTCAGCGCAAGGGGCGAGGAATACGACAAACTTTTCGGATTTGAGCTGGGTATCGACGATTACGTTGTTAAGCCCTTCAGCCCTAAGGAGCTGATGGCCAGGATCAACGTCGTCATCACCAGACATCACAAGACAAATCAGGCTGCACAGTCAGTGCTGAAATTCGAAGGTCTTGAGATAAACGTGCCTGCAAGGACTGTTTCCGTTGACGGTAAGCGTGTGGAGCTCACACCCAAGGAGTATGACCTTCTCTTCTATCTCATCGAGAACAAAAACATCGCCCTTTCCAGAGACAAGCTCCTTTCGGATATCTGGGGCTATGATTTCTTCGGAGACGACAGGACCATCGACACTCACATCAAGAATCTCAGAAACAATCTGGGAGAATACCGCAAATTCATCGTTACGCTCAGAGGGGTAGGTTACAAATTTGAATTCGAAGATTAGTTTTGATTTCAAAAGCATAAGATTCAGACTCTGGCTGTACTTCCTTTCCGTAGCCCTGGTCATTCTGGCCCTCATCTGGTTCCTTCAGATCTTTTTCCTGAACAACTATTATGAGAGGATGAAGATCAACGACGTTACCAGGATGGCTGATTCGGTATATCAGTCCTATCAGAGGCAGGATGAGAACCTGACGGACAACATCCAGCAATATTCCATACTTAATGACTACTATTTCATGATGGAGTATGGCGGCAAAGTCCTTTTATTCTCACCTGACCAGGAGAATGCCAAGCCGGTATACACCTACCAGGCCATGCTTCCCAAGCTCAGAGAAGCCATTGCAGAGGATCCGGATAACGATTCAGTGTCTCTTAAGTTCACCATAGGCAGGGAAAACTACTACACCCTGGCCTACGCCAAGATGCTGGATCCCACTGAGGGTTCAGAAGTGTATCTGTACATCTTCTCGCCTCTTTATCCGGTAAGTTCCACCGTGGATATCCTGCAGCATCAGCTGATACTCATCACCATCGCTGCTCTTGCCATCGCTTTCATACTGGCCTTCCTCTATTCCAGAAGGATCTCAAGGCCTGTAAAAGCCATGACGGAAAGCGCCAGGAAGCTGGGTGCCGGAAACTACAACGTTTCCTTTACAGCCAACTCCTATTCCGAGATAAATGAGCTGGCGGATACGCTGAACACAGCAGCATATGAAATGGGCCAGGCTGACAATCGCCAGAAGGACCTCATAGCCAACGTTTCCCATGATCTGAAGACTCCTCTCACCCTTATCAAATCCTACGCTGAGATGATAAGAGATCTGTCAGGAGACAATCCGGAGAAGAGAAACGCTCACCTTCAGGTCATCCTGGATGAATCAGACCGTATGGCTAATCTGGTAAGCGATATGGCTACCATTTCGCTGATGTCCAGGCACGAAGCCAGTCTGAATCTCACGGATTTCGATCTGGTGCCGCTGACCGCGGAGATCCTGGCATCCTACGATATCTACGTGATCCAGCAGGGATACGACTTCCGTTTCACCTCACCCAAGGAGTGCATAGTGAACGCAGACAGAGACAGGATAGCCCAGGTCATCTCCAATCTCCTTTCCAACGCCATCAAGTACTGCGGAGAGGATAAGGTGGTCATAGTGAATATCAAGCGTGTGGGCAAAAAATTCCGCCTTGAGGTCTCCGACCACGGCCCCGGGATCAAGCAGGAGGAACTACCCCACGTCTGGGACAGATATTACAAAACAAGTTCCAACTACGTGCGGGCTACCACAGGCTCCGGCCTTGGCTTAAGCATAGTGAAAGAGATACTCACCCTCCACAAAGCCGGCTACGGCGTGACCAGCAAAGAGGGCAAAGGAACCGCATTCTGGTTCGAACTGGAAAAAGCGGTGTGACACAGAACCGCATACCAGCGTTCGTCGCATCTATCAGAAACAAATCAAAAGCGGCGGAACTCTCGTTCCGCCGCTTTTTGTTTTCTTCGTTATTTGCTTTTTACAGAAGTCGTATTCCTCCGATGAGGGGAACTTCTTTGTTCTCGCCGTTGGAGGCGTTTATGATGCCGATGATGGCGCAGATCAGGATGAATACGCTCCAGATCTTTCCTACCAGAGGAACCGCAGAGAGAAGTCCGAACAGGTTCACCACCAAGCCCTGGTTAAGATGGAATCTGGCTCCCTGTCTGTCTCCTGCAAAGTATGCGATGAGGAAACCGATCCATGTGATGTATGCCAGTACTCCGGTAGCCTTGGTGGAAATGCTTCCACTTGAGCTCTGGTTCTGGTTCTGTTTTGCGTTCTGATCCTGCTCCTGCTGTCCGTTATTGGCTTTGTCCTGGAAGTAGTGGCCGCTGAAAACGCCTTCGTTCTTCGGTGCCTCTTCTGCTGCATCTTGCGCTGCGTCTTCTGCCGCCTCATCCATCTCAAGGATCTTCTGTTTTTTAAGTTCGAATTCTTCCTGGGTGATCATTCCCTCATCCAGCAACTGCTTATATTCTCTGATTCTTTCTGCCGAAGTCATGTGTGCCATTTAAATACCTCACTTTCGAAATCACAATAAGTTACTATGTGTTTCAGGTCTCAAAATACCCCTGTCATGCTGATTATACACCCTCGCTCATATTATTTCAATACTTGGTGCCGAAGGCTCTGATTGCCTCTGTGATGTTTTTTACGCCGACTATCCTGCAGCCCTTCAGACTGCCTTTCAGCTTCTCTGCGTTGGATGCCGGCATAATGATCTGCTCATAGCCGAGACGCGCAGCTTCCTTCACGATCTTCTCGGCGTTCCTGACAGGTCTCAGGTCTCCGGTGAGCCCTACCTCGCCGAGAGCCAGGGTCCTGGAGTCCGGCGTTACTCTCTTAAATGACGAATAGATAGCCAAAGCCACTGCTATGTCGGTGCCTGTGCCCTCAGGCCTGATGCCACCCACCACGTTCACGTAAACGTCCTGACCTCCCAGAGGAAGGCCAACCTTCTTCTCCATGACCGCGATGATCATGCTGAGCCTGGTGTTATCGATACCCACGGAAGTCCTTCTGGAAAAGCCCATGCCTGAGGCCGGCGTTACCAGTGACTGTATCTCGAACATGACGGGACGGCTGCCCTCGTAAATGGCTGTCGTCACCGACCCTTCTGCGCTTTCGCCGTTATTCTCAAGGAAGGTGGCGCTGATGTCCGTGACCTCCATGAGGCCGCTTCCTTCCATCATAAAAGCCCCGATCTCGGAGGTGGTGCCGAAACGGTTCTTATATGATCTAAGGATCCTCAGCTCCTGATCGCGCTCGCCGGTGAAGTTAAGGACGCAGTCCACCAAATGCTCCACCGTCTTCGGTCCTGCCAGGTCCCCGGACTTGGTCACGTGGGCCACTATGAAGATAGGCATGTTGCCGGTCTTGCCCAGCCTCATGAGCTGGTTGCCGGTCTGGCGCACCTGGGATATGGATCCCGGCGCCGAATCCAGCTGGCCGGAATACATGGTCTGTATGGAATCCACTATCAAAAAGTCCGGTTTCATGTTCTCGCAGACCGCTTCCACGTTCTCCATGTTGGTCTCCGCCAGCACGAAAAGAGTTTCAGGTATGCTGGTGCAGACCCTGTCCGCCCTGAGTCTGATCTGCTCCTCGGATTCCTCACCGGAAACGTAGAGCACCTTCATGCCGCGGGCCGCTATGTTCGCTGCAGTCTGTATGATGATGGTAGATTTGCCGATTCCCGGCTCGCCGGAGATCAGCGTCAGGGACCCCTTCACGATACCGCCGCCCAGCACCCGGTTCAGTTCGCCGATGCCGGTATCGATCCTCTCATAGCTCAAAGTCCCTACGGACTTGAGAGCCGAAGGCTTCGCGTCCCTGGCGGTGGCACGTCTTCTGGTATCCTCGCCGAGTTCGGGCATCACCTTCTCTTCAACAAAGGAATTCCAGGCGCCGCAAATGCACTGCCCCATCCACTTGCTGGATTCATATCCGCATTCCTGACATACAAAGACTGTCTTAGATTTCTTAGCCATGTTTCGCTCCTTATATCCCTTCGAACATCCGTTCGATTAAAGTATAGCATAATGTATTGAACACTTCAAGAAGCTTTTTTATATCAGCATTTGTGTTTTTTATTTATTGTGATATAATAATTGTGTATGGGCAATTTCTAAGCCCTTTTACCGAAAGGAGAATCATAAGATGAAACTCGAACCTATCGTCAAGAGCCTTCTTGACACAGACCTTTATAAATTCAATATGAATCAGGTCATCTTCCACAAACACACAAACCTTGTGGGCGAATACCTTTTCAAGTGCAGAAACGAGGGCGTCAGATTCACTCCCGAGATGCTGGAAGAGATCGACGCTCAGATCGATCACCTCTGCACCCTCACCTTTGATGAAGAGGAGCTGGATTACCTGAGGAGCATCCGTTTCATCAAGGATGACTACGTTGAGTTCCTCCGCCTCTGGCACCCCATCAGACACTATGTGACCACATCGCTGGATGCTGATGACGGCGAGCTGCACATCTCCGTGAAGGGTCCCCTCTTCAGCGCCATGCAGTTTGAGATCTACCTTCTGGAAATCGTAAACGAAGTCTACTTCAGATTCCAGTATGACTATGAAGAGCTCCTGGCTTCAGCCAAGGAAAAGCTGGACGCCAAGATCAAGGCTTTCCAGGAAGGCAAGTACACTTTCAAGTTTGCAGAGTTCGGATGCAGACGCAGACTGTCCGCTGAGTTTGAAGGCCTCGCCATCAAGAGATTTGCAGAAGAGACCAAGAACTGCGTCGGTACTTCCAACGTATATTTTGCAAAGAAGTTCAACCTGACTCCCATCGGAACCTACGCTCACGAGTTCGTTCAGATGTATCAGGGAATCAATTCCATCCCTCTGGCTTATACCAATCACTTCGCACTGGACGACTGGTATGCTGAGTTCCAGGGAGATAACGGTACCTGCCTTTCCGATACACTCACCACGGATCTTTTCCTGAGGGACTTCAACAGAAGTATGGTTAACAACTATACCGGCGTACGCCATGACTCCGGAGATCCCTACGAGTGGGGCGAGAAGCTCATCAAGCACTTCGAAAAGTACGGCGTGGATCCCATGACCAAGACCCTGCTCTTCAGTGACGGTCTCACCTTTGACTATGCCCAGGAGATCGCAGATCACTTCGCAGGAAGGACCAAAACGTCCTTCGGTATCGGCACCTTCGTTTCCAATGACACTTGCGTGCCTGCACTGAACATCGTCATCAAGCTGCAGTACGTAAACGGAAACCCCGTAGCCAAGCTCAGCGATTCCCCCGGAAAAGCCATGTGTGACGATCCGGAATATCTTGAATATCTTAAAAATGCAGTCGCCTTCAGACTGGAAAGAGAGACTTATTAATGAAAGTATATTGTGTCATAGACATGCAAAACGATTTCATAGACGGTGCCCTGGGTACCCCTGAGGCACAGGCCATAGTTGAGCCCGTTACCGAGTTCATCAAAAAGCTGGTGGACGGCGACGGAGAACCCGGATCCAGAGCCGGCATGAGCGGCGACTGGGAGATCGTGGCAACAAGAGACACCCACTACAACGACTATCTTGAAACCAACGAAGGAAAGCATCTCCCCGTGGAACACTGCCTGATCGACAGCCACGGCTGGCTGATAAATGACAAGGTCTATGAGGCTCTGGAAGCCGCAGAGACCAGGATCATCGACAAGCCCAACTTCGGCATCTCTCCTGAGAGATGGGCTCTGGCCTTTGAGAACGTTAACGTGGACGAGGTCGTGCTCTTCGGACTCTGCACAGACATCTGCGTGATCTCGAATGCATTGGCCATGAAGAACGCATACCCTGAGATTCCCGTAAAGGTCTACAGCGACCTCTGCGCAGGAGTCACTCCTGAATCTCACGAAGCCGCCCTTCTCACCATGAAGATGTGCCAGGTGGACGTTATGAAATCGTGGGAAGACAAATAAAAAGCAAATGAAAAACGACCGCATCAAGCTGAACTGGTAAACTAAAAGTAGACATGAAAAAAACCATGTCTACTTTTTTCATGGTAAAATCAGTTCAGGAGGTGAATTAATATGAGTAGAACCAAGG
>CACYYH010000034.1:842-20177 GCA_902778565.1 uncultured Eubacteriales bacterium | reverse complement strand
CCGATGGTTCCGATGTTGATATGCGGTTTAGTTCTTTCAAACTTCTGCTTTGCCATTGTTTTTCTCCTTATTAAAATTACTTGTTGATTTTATCCACTAAGTTATCAGGTAACTTTTCGAAGTGATCCATCTGCATCACATATACGCCTCTTCCCTGAGTCTTGGATCTCAGGTCTGTAGCGTAACCGAACATCTCTGAAAGAGGTACGAAGGCACGTACGGCTACTGCGCCGTTGTTCATGTCGGTTCCTTCGATCCTTCCTCTTCTCTGGGAAATGTCTCCGATAACGTCACCCATGTATTCTTCAGGTACTGTTACCTCTACCTTGAATATAGGTTCAAGGAGGACAGGGTTAGCCTTCTTTGCTGCTTCTCTGAAAGCCATGGAAGCTGCGATCTTGAAGGCCATATCTGATGAGTCGACTTCATGATATGAACCATCATAAAGCTCTACTCCGCAGTCTACTACCTGATATCCGGCGATAGGACCGTTGCCCATAGCTTCGATGATACCTTCCTCGATCTTGGGGATGTATTCCTTAGGAATAGCTCCGCCGACGATGGAGTTCTTGAATTCGAAGCCTTCGCCCGGTTCTCTCGGATAAACTTTGATCTTTACGTGACCGTACTGGCCGTGTCCGCCGGTCTGCTTGGAGTACTTGTGATCCACTTCTGTCTTGGAAGTGATAGTCTCCTTGTAGGAAACCTGAGGCTTACCTACGTTAGCTTCGACCTTGAACTCACGGAGCAGTCTGTCTACGATGATCTCAAGATGGAGTTCTCCCATACCGGCGATGATGGTCTGACCGGTATCGGGGTTTGTGTATGTCTTGAATGTAGGGTCTTCCTCAGCAAGCTTAGCGAGAGCGATGCCCATCTTTTCCTGACCAGCTTTGGTCTTGGGTTCGATGGCGATCTCGATTACCGGCTCAGGGAAATCCATGGATTCAAGGATGATCTCTTTCTTTTCGTCGCAAAGTGTATCGCCTGTAGTGGTTACCTTAAGGCCTACTGCAGCTGCGATGTCACCGGAGTATACCTTCTCGATCTCTTCACGCTTGTTGGCGTGCATCTGAAGGATCCTTCCGATCCTTTCCTTCTTGCCCTTGGTGCTGTTGTACACGTATGAGCCTGTTTCAAGTACGCCGGAATATACTCTGAAGTATGCCAGCTTACCTACGAAGGGGTCTGCAACGATCTTGAAAGCCAGTGCAGAGAAAGGACCGTTGTCGTCTGCATGTCTTTCTTCTTCCTTCTCAGTCATGGGGTTAACGCCCTTGATGGGAGGAATGTCCAGAGGGGACGGCATGTAGTCAACTACTCCGTCCAGCATCATCTGAACGCCCTTGTTTCTGTAGGCGGAGCCGCAGAACATGGGCACCATGCGGCATGCGATGGTCTCTTTTCTGATCTGGGATTTGATCTCGTCTATTGTAAGTTCTTCGCCTTCAAGGAACTTCATCATGAGTTCCTCGTCGGTCTCGGCAACGGATTCGATGAGTTTCTCTCTCCACTCTTCTGCCAGGTCCTTCATATCCTCAGGGATATCCACAACGTCGAATACCTTACCAAGGTCATCTTCATAGATCTCAGCCTTCATGGTGATGAGGTCAATGATACCTACGAATGTCTCTTCCTTTCCGATAGGAAGCTGAACGGGCACTGCGTTGGCCTTCAGTCTGTCCTTGACCATGTTGTAGACTCTGAAGAAGTCGGCTCCCATGATGTCCATCTTGTTGACGAAGATCATTCTGGGAACACCGTACTTCTCTGCCTGTCTCCATACGGTCTCTGACTGAGGTTCAACACCGCCCTTGGCGCAAAGAACTGTTACTGCTCCGTCGAGAACTCTTAAAGATCTCTCAACTTCTACTGTAAAGTCCACGTGGCCCGGGGTATCGATGATATTGATCCTGGTATCGTTCCACTGTGCGGTTGTAGCAGCAGATGTGATGGTGATACCTCTCTCCTGTTCCTGTACCATCCAGTCCATGGTGGCTGCTCCGTCGTGGGTCTCACCGATCTTATGGGTCCTTCCGGTATAGAAAAGGATTCTCTCAGTTGTCGTTGTCTTACCGGCATCGATGTGAGCCATGATGCCGATATTTCTTGTTTTCTCTAATGGAAACTGTCTTGCCATATTATGCACCTATTACCATCTGAAGTGAGCAAAAGCCTTATTAGCTTCAGCCATCTTGTGGGTGTCTTCTTTCTTCTTAACGGATGCGCCTGTGTTGTTAGCTGCGTCCATTAATTCCTTGGCAAGTCTTTCAGCCATTGTTCTTTCGCCTCTAAGTCTTGTGTACTTAGTAAGCCATCTGAGACCTAAAGTCTGTCTTCTTTCAGGTCTAACTTCTACAGGAACCTGGTAGTTTGCACCACCGATTCTCTTTGCTTTTACTTCCAATACAGGCATGATGTTGTTCATTGCCTTGTTGAAGACTTCCATCGGATCCTCGCCGGTCTGCTTTTCGATTGTCTCGAAAGCGGAGTAAACGATCTGCTGTGCTGTACCCTTCTTGCCATCGAGCATGATGGAGTTGATGAGCTTAGCTACAACAACGCTTCCGTATACGGGATCAGGAAGAACTTCTCTCTTTGGAACATTACCTTTTCTTGGCACTTCTCTTCCCTCCTAGTCTAATAGCTTTGATTCTGTCTTATCTAGTACAAAGCTATCTGCAAAATTAGTAAATATCAATTGCATTGGCTTCACCCTGCAATGGCAGGATTACTCCGGAAAAAGGCCGCAATTGTTCTGCCTTCCCGGTTTCTAAGGGGTACTCGGCTTTTCGCCGTGAGCGCTCTTTATATCAAAAAGAATGCTCTACCCATTTTCTAAGGTATCAGAGATTTATTTCTTAACCTTAGGTCTCTTTGCGCCGTACTTGGAACGAGCCTGGAGTCTGTTGTTAACTCCGGCTGTATCAAGAGTTCCTCTGATGATGTGATATCTCACACCGGGGAGGTCCTTAACACGGCCGCCTCTGATAAGAACTACGCTGTGTTCCTGGAGATTGTGTCCGATTCCGGGAATGTAAGCAGTAACTTCGATACCGTTGGTAAGTCTTACCCTGGCAACCTTTCTCAGAGCTGAGTTAGGCTTCTTAGGAGTTACGGTCTTAACAGAAGTGCAAACGCCTCTCTTCTGAGGGGAATGTGTATCTGTAGCAACTCTTCTTAATGAGTTCATTCCCTTGTTGAGAGCAGGAGCTGTTGACTTCTTTTCAGCACTTGTTCTACCTTCGCGTACTAACTGATTAATAGTAGGCATCTTTTTCTCCTTTCTTCGAAAGATCTTATTTATTTCAAGCCAATAGACCTAAGGAATACCCTTAGGCCTTAAGGCTCAAAAGCAAATCTCATTTTACCATAATATCCCCTGCGGTGTCAATTGAAAACTACTCAAGTTCCACAACTTCTTCACCGACAGTTTCTTCCTCGGCAACAACCACTTCTTCGTCGTCTGCTTCGTTATCAGCAGCGTCATTCATAGCGACTCTTGCTTCAGCTTCCTGTCTGAGTCTTTCCTGTTCCTTCTCATAGTTTTCCATGATCTCAGCGTTTACACCATAGTCAAGCTCGATATTCTTATATCTCTTCATACCGGTTCCGGCAGGAATGAGCTTACCTATGATAACGTTTTCCTTGAGGCCCACAAGTTTGTCGTTCTTGCCCTTGATAGCTGCATCGGTGAGGACCTTGGTGGTCTCCTGGAAGGATGCGGCTGACAGGAATGATCCTGTGGCAAGGGCTGCCTTGGTGATACCCTGAAGGGTGATCTTGTATTCGCAAGGCTCGCCGCCCTTGGCTAAAGCTTCCTCGTTGGCTTCATCGATCTCGAACTTGTTGTAAAGTGATCCCGGAAGAAGCACTGTATCGCCGGAGTCTTCAACCTTATACTTGGAAAGCATCTGGCTTACGATAACTTCGATGTGCTTATCGTTGATATCTACACCCTGAAGTTTGTAAACGCGCTGTACTTCCTTGAGGAGGTACTGGTATACGCCCTCAACTCCGTTGAGTCTCAGAATGTCGTGAGGATCCAGAGGTCCTCTGGTGATGTTCTCACCTGCATATACCTTGTCGCCGACCTTGACGTTGATTCTTGCTCCGTAAGGAACAACGTATACTCTGTCCTGATCAGCTTCCTTGACGGTAACTTCAGACTTGTTGTCCTGTCTGGCTTCGATGGAGACAACTTCACCGTCGCCTTCACAGATCTCAGCAAGTCCCTTAGGCTTACGAGCTTCGAAAAGCTCT
This sequence comes from uncultured Eubacteriales bacterium, assembly GCA_902778565.1. Classification (GTDB taxonomy): domain Bacteria; phylum Bacillota; class Clostridia; order Peptostreptococcales; family Anaerovoracaceae; genus RUG754. Next base: position 15,914 of record CACYYH010000034.1, on the reverse strand, counting down.
TCAACTCTCGGAAGACCCTGAGTGATGTCTCCGCCGGCAACACCGCCGGAGTGGAAGGTTCTCATGGTGAGCTGAGTACCGGGTTCACCGATGGACTGAGCAGCGATGATACCTACGGACTCGCCGATGTTGACCTCTTCACCTGTAGCCAGGTTTCTGCCGTAGCACTTAGCGCAGATACCTGTCTTGGAGTGGCAGGTCATGACTGAACGGATAGCAACGGAGGTGATACCTGCGTTCTTGATCTTTTCAGCATCTGCTTCCATGATCTCTTCGTTCTGCTCTACGATGACTTCGCCGGTCGCAGGATCGGTGATGTCCATGAGAGCAGTTCTTCCGATGATCCTCTGGGTAAGGGGCTCGATGGTCTCCTTGCCGTCTCTGAATTCCTGAACTTCAACACCTTCATCGGTGCCGCAGTCGTATTCTCTAACGATGACGTTATGGGAAACGTCAACAAGTCTTCTGGTAAGGTAACCGGAGTCGGCGGTACGGAGAGCCGTATCAGCCAGACCCTTACGGGCACCGTTTGAAGAAATGAAGTATTCCAGTATGGAAAGTCCTTCACGGAAGTTGGACTTGATGGGAACCTCTACGGTCTTACCTGTAGCGTTAGCCATCAGACCACGCATACCTCCTACCTGACGGATCTGGTTCTTGGAACCACGGGCACCGGAGTGGGCCATGATCTGCAGGTTGTTGAGAGGAGCAAGGCTGTCCATCAGAGCGTCTGCAACTTCGTCTGTAGCGTCGTTCCAGATCTCTACTACCTTGTCATATCTTTCCTGGTTGGAAATGAGACCGGATCTGAAGGCCTTCTCGTACTTGTCTACCTTCTTCTCAGCTGCTGCTACGATATCGCCCTTCTCTTCGGGGATCTCCATGTCAGCAACGGAGATGGTTACAGCAGCTCTTGTGGAGTACTTGTAACCCATGGACTTGATGTAGTCCAGCATGAGAACCGTACCGGTGTTTCCGTGTCTCTTGAAGCACTTGTCAATGATCTTTCCAAGTTCTTTCTTTCCGCAAAGGAAATCAACTTCAAGTCCGAAAGGATCTTCGCTTCTGTCTACGAATCCGAGATCCTGAGGGATTCCCTGGTTGAAGATGAATCTTCCCACAGTGGATTCCACAAGGCTCTCGCCGTATAAACCTTCAGCGTCTTCTTTTCTTACCTTTACCTTAGCGTGGATGTGAACTGCTCCTGTCTGATAAGCCATGAGCATCTCATCCATGTCGGTGAATACTTTGCCGTCGCCTTTTTCAGGTACTCTGACAAAGCCATCCTTGTGTTCCTTGAAATCATCCAGCATCTCGTGAACTTTGCCGTTCTTGTCGGTCATTCTCATGATTCCGGGATATGTCAGGTAGTATGATCCGAGGATCATGTCCTGAGTAGGAGTCGTGATAGGTGATCCGTCCTTAGGTGCAAGGATGTTGTTCACGGAAAGCATAAGGAATCTTGCCTCAGCCTGAGCCTCAACTGAAAGAGGTACGTGAACAGCCATCTGGTCTCCGTCGAAGTCAGCGTTGAAAGCTGTACATACTAACGGATGAAGTTTGATGGCCTTGCCTTCTACCAGTACAGGTTCGAAGGCCTGGATACCAAGCCTGTGAAGAGTAGGAGCACGGTTCAGCATTACAGGATGTTCTCTAATAACGCCTTCCAGAACGTCCCAAACCTCAGGACGAACCTTTTCTACCATTCTCTTTGCCTGCTTGATGTTATGTGAATAACCCTGCTCTACAAGTTCCTTCATGATGAAAGGCTTGAAGAGTTCCAGAGCCATTTTCTTAGGAAGTCCGCACTGGTAGAACTTGAGCTCAGGTCCTACTACGATTACGGAACGTCCGGAGTAGTCGACACGCTTACCGAGAAGGTTCTGTCTGAATCTTCCCTGCTTACCTTTGAGCATGTCAGAAAGTGACTTAAGAGGACGTGAACCGGGGCCTGTAACTGCTCTTCCGCGTCTGCCGTTGTCGATGAGGGAGTCAACTGCTTCCTGCAGCATTCTCTTCTCATTCCTTACGATGATGTCGGGAGCGCCCAGTTCAAGGAGTCTGTTAAGACGGTTGTTTCTGTTGATAACACGTCTGTACAGATCGTTTAAGTCCGATGTGGCGAATCTGCCGCCGTCCAGCTGTACCATAGGTCTGATATCAGGCGGGATGACGGGGATCACTGTGAGTACCATCCATTCAGGACGGTTTCCGGAAAGTCTGAGAGCTTCGATAACTTCCAGTCTTCTGCCGATTCTCAGCTTCTTCTGACCGGTAGCATCCTTAAGCTTAGCTCTCAGATCTTCTGAAAGTTCATCGAGATCGATGTCTTCAAGAAGCTTTCTTACAGATTCTGCGCCCATTCCGGCTTTGAATCTGTTTCCGTAAACTTCCTTTGCTTCACGGTATTCGTTCTCGGAAAGGATCTGCTTGTAAGCGAGATCTGTATCACCGGGATCGGTTACGATATATGAAGCAAAGTAAAGCACTCTCTCCAGGTTTCTGGGGGTGATGTCAAGGCAAAGTCCCATTCTGGAAGGGGTTCCCTTGAAATACCAGATGTGAGATACGGGGGCTGCAAGCTTGATGTGGCCCATCCTCTCTCTTCTTACCTTGGCCTTGGTTACCTCAACGCCGCAGCGGTCGCATACGAGTCCCTTGTACTTGATTCTCTTATACTTTCCGCAGTGGCATTCCCAGTCCTTCATGGGTCCGAAGATCCTCTCGCAGAAGAGGCCGTCTCTTTCGGGCTTCAGAGTCCTGTAGTTGATGGTCTCGGGCTTGGTTACCTCACCGTGTGACCATTCAAGGATCTTTTCGGGGGAAGCGAGGTTGATCTGAATGGATTCGAAGTTGTTTAACTCGTAATCTTTATCTACGTTCTGATTATTCATTGATTAATCCTCCCTTCCAAATGATGAATTATCGTCTCCGGAATCCTCGGTGAATCCTGCGTTGAAGATCTCTTCGTCAGATCCTCTTCTGGTCTCTGCGTTCATGATCTCCTCAACGTTGGTAATTTCATCGTCGTATTCTGAAGCGTCCTTCATTTCGATCTCTCTGTTGTCTTCGGATAATACCTTGACGTCAAGAGCAAGCGCCTGCATTTCCTTGATGAGTACCTTGAAGGACTCAGGGATGCCGGGCGTAGGAATGTTCTCGCCCTTTACGATGGCTTCGTAGGTCTTTACACGGCCGACGATATCATCGGACTTGACTGTCAGGATCTCCTGCAGTGTATATGCAGCGCCGTAGGCTTCGAGAGCCCAGACTTCCATTTCTCCGAAACGCTGTCCGCCGAACTGAGCCTTACCTCCCAGAGGCTGCTGTGTAACCAGGGAGTACGGGCCGGTTGAACGGGCGTGGATCTTGTCGTCTACCAGATGGTGGAGCTTCAGCATATACATGTAGCCGACGGTTACAGGATTGTCGAAGTACTCTCCTGTACGTCCGTCTCTAAGTCTCAGCTTACCGTCTCTGGGATATCCTGTCTCGTCGAGGAGTTCCAGGATGTCCTTCTCAACTGCGCCGTCGAATACGGGTGTAGCGATGTACCAGCCCTTCTTCTTGCAGGCCAGTCCGAGGTGAACCTCAAGTACCTGTCCTACGTTCATACGGGAAGGTACGCCCAGAGGGTTAAGCATTACCTGGAGAGGCTGACCATTCTCAAGGAACGGCATATCCTCTTCAGGAAGTATTCTGGAGATAACACCCTTGTTACCGTGACGTCCGGACATCTTGTCGCCGACGTTGATCTTTCTCTTGGTGGCGATGTATACGCGGACAAGTTTATTTACTCCGGGAGGAAGCTCGTCGCCGTTCTCGCGGGTAAATACCTTAACGTCCACAACGATACCTGTCTCGCCGTGAGGAACCTTAAGGGATGTATCTCTTACTTCTCTTGCCTTCTCACCAAAGATGGCGCGGAGAAGTCTTTCTTCTGACGTAAGCTCAGTCTCTCCCTTAGGAGTTACCTTACCTACAAGGATATCGGTGGAGTCAACTTCAGCGCCGATTCTGATGATACCATCTTCATCGAGGTCCTTAAGAGCATCTTCACCAACGTTGGGGATGTCTCTTGTGATCTCTTCTGCGCCGAGCTTGGTGTCTCTCGCTTCCGATTCGTATTCTTCAATATGGATGGACGTAAGAACGTCTTCCATGAGAAGTCTTTCGTTAAGGACGATGGCGTCCTCGTAGTTGTAGCCTTCCCAGGTCATGAAGCCGATGAGAAGGTTCTTTCCGAGGGCGATCTCGCCCAGGTCTGTGGAAGGACCGTCAGCGATGACTTCGCCTTCCTCAATGTGCTCGCCGTGAGAAACGATGGGTCTCTGGTTGACGCATGTACCCTGGTTGGAACGCTTGAACTTCAGGAGTTCATAGTGATCCAGCTCGTTGTCGGAGTCTCTTCTGATATAGATGGTGTCGGCATCTACGAATTCAACGGTACCTGCATTCTTTGCAAGGATAACAACGCCGGAGTCGCGGGCTGCCTTGTATTCCATACCGGTTCCTACCATAGGAGCCTCGGTGACCAGAAGAGGAACTGCCTGACGCTGCATGTTGGAACCCATGAGGGCACGGTTAGCGTCGTCGTTCTCAAGGAAAGGAATCATTGCTGTAGCTACGGATACTACCTGCTTAGGTGAAACGTCCATGTAGTCTACTTCTTCACGCTCTGCAAGGGCGATCTCGCCGTGCTCGATACGTGAAGCCACCTTGGCGTTTACGAAACGGCCTTCGGAATCCAGAGGCTCGTTGGCCTGAGCGATTACAGCCATTTCTTCTTCGTCAGCGGTGATGTACTTGATCTCGTCGGTTACAACGCCGTTCTTAACGATCCTGTAGGGAGTCTCGATGAATCCATACTTGTTGATGATACCATAGGTGGTAAGTGAACCGATAAGTCCGATGTTGGGACCTTCAGGAGTCTCGATGGGGCACATTCTTCCATAGTGTGAGTGATGTACGTCACGAACCTCGAATCCTGCTCTCTCTCTGGAAAGTCCGCCGGGACCCAGAGCTGAGAGTCTTCTCATATGTGTAAGTTCTGCCAGAGGGTTGTTCTGGTCCATGAACTGTGACAGCTGAGATGATCCGAAGAACTCCTTGATGGCTGCGGTAACGGGTCTGATGTTCATCAGAACCTGAGGAGTGGTCACGTCGATATCCTGCGTGGTCATTCTCTCCTTGACGACTCTTTCCATTCTGGAAAGACCGATCCTGAACTGGTTCTGGAGAAGTTCTCCGACAGTTCTGAGACGTCTGTTGCCCAGGTGGTCGATATCGTCAACGTTTCCGATGCCGTAGTTCAGGTTGATCAGATAGCTGATGGATGCGATGATATCCTCGGTGATGATGTGCTTAGGTGAAAGTTCATCCCTCTTCTCAACCATCATCTCTGAGAATTCCTCTTCGGACTGAGCCTTCTCAATGATCTCTCTTAAAACAGGGCAGAATACCTTGTCAGTGATCCTGAGTTCTTCAAGGTCGATGTCCTTGTACTGAGGAGCATATTCAGCAATGAAAGCCTTGGTGTCTACGAAATTGCTTCCGATAACCTTGGTTATCTGTCCTTCCTTTTCCTTGTCCTTTGAATATGCCATTACATATTCAACGCCTGCATTCTCGATTCTGAATGCAAGTTCACGGTCAAGAACAGTACCGGCTTCTGCCATAACCTCGCCGGTCTGAGGATCAAAGACATCTTCTGCAACTTCAACTCCGATTATACGGTTGGATAATCCGAGCTTCTTATTGTATTTATATCTTCCTACCTTAGCCAGATCGTAACGCTTAGCGTCAAAGAACATTGAGTTCAGAGCAGCTCTGGCACTCTCAAGTGTAGGAGGTTCTGCAGGTCTGATCTTTTTGTAGATCTCCTTGATACCCTCTTCATAGTTGGAAGACGTGTCTTTTTCAAGTGTCTTGAGCAAGCGGGGGTCTTCTCCGAAAATTCCTATGATCTCTTCATCGGAGCCAAAACCAAGAGCCCTGAGAAGGGTCGTAACAGGCTGCTTACGGGTACGGTCGACTCTGACGGAAAGGATCTCGTTGGAGTCTGTCTCATACTCGATCCATGCACCTCTGTTAGGTATGATCTGAGTGGAGAAGAGTTTAGTATTTGATTTATCCACGGTAACCTCATAATAAGGTCCGGGGGAACGTACCAGCTGTGTTACAACGACACGCTCTGCGCCGTTATAGATAAAGGTTCCTCTTTCGGTCATGAGAGGGAAATCTCCCATGAACACTTCCTGTTCCTTTACTTCGCCGGTCTCCTTATTGATAAGCCTTACTCTGACCTTAAGGGGAGCTGCATAGGTAACGTCTCTTTCCTTGCATTCCTCCTTAGGATACTTTGGCTTGTCAGAAAGTGAATAGTCAACGAATTCCAGCACCAGATTGTTAGCGTAGTCCTTGATGGGAGAAATGTCCTCGAACACTTCCCTGAGACCCTCTTCAATAAACCACTTGTAAGAATCCGTCTGGATCTGAATCAAGTTAGGCATCTCGCAGACTTCATTGATCTTCGCAAAAGTCATACGTTCTTTTCTACCTACTTTAATAGGTCTTGGCATGTTTAATCACTCCTTAACTATTTAACTAAGCCCCCAAATTTGCGCACCTTAACACAAAGGGCACAAGACGGCACTTTAATTTTTATGGCAGTTTAATAGTATATATCAAGTAGGTCAAGAATGCAAGTGATTTTTGAAAATTCTACAACATTTTTTGCAACAAAAAACTGCGGCAAAAAACCTGCCGCAGTCTGTAATTTTTTATCGGTTTTTAATCCACGGGCTTCACGATCTTATCCGACCTCGTTATGAGAATATCTCCCTTCTGGACCTTCAGGCTTCGCTCAGCCAGTACCGAAAGCTCGTCCCTCATGACCAGATAGATCATCATGCCGTATTCCTTCTGGATCTCATCTATGGTCTTGCCGATTAGCTCGTTATTATCATCCACAAAGATCTCGCCAATGTGTCCGATGTCAGTGAACTCCTTGGTAGCATTGGCATCCCTGGTGAACCTCTCAACGAAGCCTGCGCTGATGATACCGGTGGGGATGGCGACGGCACCTACTCCCAGGAAAGAAAGTATGATGGCTAGGATCGTTCCTGTAATGGTCACTGGATAGATATCACCATAGCCGATGGTCAGTATCGTAGTAACGCACCACCAGAATCCGGAGAATGCATTCTTGAACACCTCAGGCTGAGCCGCATGCTCCGCATTGTACATGCATATGCTTCCCGCCAGCATCAGCACGAAGATGATGAAAAGCGACGACAGTATCTGCCTGCTCTTCTCCTTGATGACCGAAGCGATGACATGGAAGGAATCGTACTTCTTGTTCAGCCTGAACAGATGCAGGATCCTTACCACCCTCAGCATTCTGAATACCACCATTCCCGAGAAGAAGAATACCGGAAGTATGGTGAAAAGACATACCAGGCCATCAAAGGACACGATGAATTTCATTCTGGCCTTCGCGCCGCTGTATGCAGGATACAAAAGATCCGCAGTCCAGATCCTCAGAACATACTCAACGCAGAAGAACGCAGTGGTCACTATTTCTATGATCCAGAAAAGCCTGTGATACTCATTGAACTGATCAAAAGTCTCCAGAATGACCACCAGTATGTTCAGAATGATGTTGGCCATCAGAACATAGTCAAATATGAGGCTCGGGGTATCCCCCTCTTCGCCTATTTGGATTATGTTGAATACTTTTTTCTTCATGGTAATAATTATAGACTCCCAAGGGTATTTTTTCAAGTAGACTTTCATGCCATGCAGATAAAGACATCCGCCGCAGCTGCATAATAATGCCATATATGGCTTGATTAACACACCCACCGGTTTTAAGTCACAAAAAAATGTCATTTTTATGACTTAAAATAAGCCCCTCGCTGTTCTGAGCCATAAAACCGAAGGCCGCTTGCCACAATTTATGACTTGAATGACATCCCCCTCAATTTCAAGCCATAATTTCATAGGATTTTTATGGCTCAGAACAGCAACCTGCTGGAAATAAGCCATAAGCAAAAAATCGTCGTTCTAAATTATCACGCTGGCGGGCCTTTGCGAGGAGCACATCAAAATCACGGCGCTGAACGCACAGACATGCTTTTGCGAGGAGCGAGAATCAGACAACGAAAAACGCAGCCCGATTGGTGCCACCACATCGTTCTAAATAATCACGCTTTTCTGCCTTCGTGAGGAGCAATAATCAGACAACGAAAAAGGCAACCCGATTGGTAGAGGATCCCGTAATTTCGTAGGGATCCTCCCAAGAGGGCTGCCTTCGAGTTTCATCTGATTGAAGCGACGAACGCTTCGGCAGAAAAGGCGTGATTATTTAAGAACGACTTCTGCGCCAACTGCTTCGAGCTGAGCCTTGATAGCTTCTGCTTCAGCCTTCTCGATGCCTTCCTTAACGTTGGAAGGAGCTGTGTCAACGAGTTCCTTAGCTTCCTTGAGGCCAAGTCCGGTGATTTCTCTAACGGCCTTGATAACCTTGATCTTTTCTGCTCCGGGTCCGTTGAGTACTACGGTGAATTCTGTCTGCTCTTCTTCAGCTGCTGCAGCTGCTACGCCAGCTACTGCAACGGGTGCTGCTGCGGAAACGCCAAATTCTTCTTCACAAGCCTTAACGAGTTCGTTAAGTTCTAAAACGGTCATATTCTTTATAGCTTCGATGATCTGTTCTTTATTCATTGTTTTTGTCCTTTCTTATATTTATGTCTTAAATGTGTTTTTTAATTTAGTTTGCTATTATGCTTCTGCCTTTGCGTCTGCGATAGCCTGGAATGTTCTGACTGCCTTGGATACAGGGCTCTGGATGGATCCCATGAACTTGGCGATGAGAACGTCTCTTGAAGGGATGCTTGCGATCTCCTTGATGCCATTCTGGTCGAAGAAGTTTCCTTCAACAACGCCGGCCTTGAATTCCATCTTCTTGAATTCGTCGATGACTTCCTTGAGTACTCTTGCCGGAGCTGTAGCGTCTTCCTTGGAAATAGCGATAGCGGAAGGTCCGTCAAGGACATCTGCTAAAGGAGCAAACTCAGTTCCCTCGATAGCTCTCTTGATGAGAGTGTTCTTATATACTGTGTAATCTACGTTAGCTTCTCTCAGCTTCTTTCTCATGGCGTCTGCCTGAGCAACTGTTGTTCCCATGTAGTCGATAACAACTGCAGACTGAGCTCCGTCTAACTTTGCTTTGATTTCGTCGATAATGACTTGTTTAGCCTGTTTAGCTTCTACTGACATTAATCATTCTCCTTTCTTTCGCCTCACCATGTCTGTGATGCGAATAATGGTGGTACTCCATAAAAAAGCCTCGCTAAGCGAGGCCAATATTTTATATTGTACCTCGGCAGGAAATTAAGCGTTTCCGCACCTGCTGTCTTAGGTTAGTTTTCAAATTTTAGTTTTTTCAGTTTAGAACTGAACGAGTGCAGGGTTGATCTTGACTCCGGGGCCCATTGTGCTTGCAACGGTTACGCTCTTCAGATACTGTCCCTTAGCAGCAGCAGGCTTAGCCTTAACTATTGCTTCGAGAAGTGCATTGAGGTTCTGCTGAAGCTTTTCAGGTCCGAAGGAAACCTTACCTACAGGAACGTGGATGATGTTCTGCTTGTCAAGTCTGTATTCAACTTTACCAGCCTTGATCTCTGAAAGAGCCTTGGCTACGTCCATTGTTACTGTACCTGACTTGGGGTTAGGCATGAGTCCCTTAGGTCCGAGGAGCTTACCAAGTCTTCCTACAACACCCATCATGTCCGGTGTAGCTACTACTACGTCGAAGTCGAACCAGTTTTCCTGCTGGATCTTCTGAGCCATTTCTTCAGCTCCTACAAAGTCAGCGCCTGCTGCTTCAGCTTCCTGAGCCTTAGGTCCCTTTGCGAATACCAGAACTCTCTTGGTCTTACCGGTTCCGTTGGGAAGAACGATAGCGCCTCTGACCTGCTGGTCTGCGTGTCTTCCATCAACGCCGAGCTTGATGTGTGCTTCTACTGTTTCGTCGAATTTTGCTCTTGCAGTCTCACATACGTTGGTGAGTGCTTCTGCGATGTCGTACTGCTGTGTCTTGTCAAATTTTTCAAGAGCAGCCTTGTAAGTTTTGCCTCTCTTTGGCATTTCAATTACCTCCTTGTGGTTTTAGCGACTCCTTCTTTCAGAAGTCTCCCATCTTAAATTAATCTTCTACTACGATACCCATTGATCTTGCAGTTCCCATGATCATGCTTGTTGCTGCTTCAAGGCTTGCTGCGTTAAGGTCAGGCATCTTGGTTTTTGCGATCTCTTCAGCCTGAGCGCGTGTAATGGTAGCAACCTTTTTCTTATTGGGCTCTCCGGAAGCGGAATCGATTCCTGCGGCCTTCTTAAGAAGTACTGCTGCCGGCGGTGTCTTGGTGACGAAGCTGAAAGATCTGTCAGCATAAACTGTGATAACTACAGGGATTACCATACCGGGCTGATCCTGAGTCCTTGCGTTGAACTGCTTACAGAAGTCCATGATGTTTACACCATGCTGTCCAAGAGCGGGTCCAACCGGGGGAGCCGGAGTAGCTGCGCCTGCTGCGATCTGCAGTTTAATGTAACCTGCGACCTTCTTTGCCATATTGCTTCTCCTTTCTTAATATTTATTTATTGACTTTCTCCACCTGAGCGAATTCAAGCTCAACAGGAGTGTCTCTGCCAAACATGGAGACTTTGACGGTGAGTACCTGCTTATCAGGATTTATATCCTCCACGGTTCCCATGAAGCTTTCAAAAGGACCGCTGATAACACGTACCATCTCTCCGACTTCCACATTCAACTCAATGAATACTTTTTCGATTCCCATTCTGGCCACTTCTTCATCGGTGAGGGGAATCGGTTCGGAGCCATGACCTACGAATCCGGTAACACCCTGAGTGTTTCTTACCAGGTACCAGGATTCATTGGTAACAATCATCTTGATGATAACATATCCGGGGAACATCTTTCTGGTCTTGATCTTTCTCTGACCGTCCTTGACCTCGATAACGTTCTCCGTAGGTACTACGACTTCCAGAATGAGATTCTGCATGTTGCGGTTCTCGACCATCTTCTCGATATTCACTTTTACTTTATTTTCGTGACCGGAATATGTATGAACAACATACCACTTGGCCTGTCCGTCGCCTCTTAAGCCTTCACCCTCCAGAGGGGAAGCTCCTTTGATCTCTAAATCTGCCATCAATAATACCTTCTAATAATATATATGTGTTATTAAATAAGGGTTAGTTCAATGTTACACCCAGAACTGCCTTCAGTGCGGCAAGTACGCCGGTGTCAATAAGCCAGAATGCTACTGCGAAAGCAGCACAAACTGCGATAACCACTGCGGTATATGACACTACTTCCTTGCGGGTAGGCCATACGACCTTCTTCATTTCTGTTCTGACTCCGCGGAGATATTCCTTGAAACCAGGCTTCTTTTCTTTCTCTTTTGCCATGTCGGAACTCCTTATTTGGTCTCCTTGTGGAGAGTGTGCTTCTTGCAGAATCTGCAATACTTCATCATTTCGATACGATCGGGATCGTTCTTCTTGTTCTTCATGCTGTTGTAGTTTCTCTGTTTGCACTCTGTGCAAGCTAACATTACTTTAACTCTCATTGTGATTGTCCTCCGTACTAATTCAAAATTCCAAAGCCAACGCATAGCTTCGGTTATTATAATCATAAAGTTGCCTAATAATTATAAATCGCCGATTTGTCAATGTCAATAATTATTTTTTATCTTTTTCAGTCCATAAGTTTGGTCTTGGCGATCTCGTCTACTGCCATGGTTATCTCATCCTCGATGGGATAAACTATAGACGCATACTGACCCAGTGAGTAGCAATAATCCATGTCGGGAGTACCCTTTATGGCATGTCTCTTGATCTCCCAGCCCGGCATGTCCTTGAGCTGCATCTTCACGAGATCTGCCATCTCGTCCTCGCTCATGGTGGTGAACATGCTGCCTGTTGCCGCCGCCAGCACATCGGTATATGAGGAAAGGATCGTGGAGCTTGACATTCCCTTTTCCAGGATGGCCTTAAGAACGGCCTGCTGGTTTTCATTTCTGGTCATGTCTCCGGACTCGAAGGAATCTCTTTCTCTGCAGAAGGCCAGAGCTTCTCTTCCGTCCAGATGATTGATGCCCTCATCATAGTAGATGTCGTATCCGTCTCTTCCTATAGTCTGGAAAGCACAAGGTGATTCAACGTCTATTCCGCCGATGGCATCGACGATGTTCTCCAGTGCGTAGAAGTTGACGCTTACATAGTAGTTGATGTCTATGCCCAGCTCCTGCTCAATGGCAGCCTGTGTTTCTTCCAGGCCGTAGATCCTGGAGTGGGTGAGCTTGTCCTTTTCTCCAAAGGACGGGAGCGTCACGTAAAGGTCTCTCGGAAGCGACGTGAGAAGGACTTCGTGCTTCACCGGATTGACGGTGGCTATCATGTTAACGTCGGATCTGTAGCCTTCCTGGTCAGTTCCGCTTATCAGGATGTTGAAAGGCTCTTTTGTAACGTTTACTTTCTTTGTCCTGTCAGATGTCTCTCTTGGAACCTTTACGGTATACAGCGTATACATGCTGTCCTTGTAACTGTAATACTCGTCTCCGGTAAGCGCGGTGTATTCAGCCGCAGGTAAGAATACGTAGTCGTAAGTGTAGTTAAGCAGATAATCAAGGCAGCTGCCTGCTGTATCTGTAAAGTCATATTCAACGTCCATCTTCTGCTGAAGCAGCGCCTTTGCAGAAGCGTAGATGTTATTGTTGGAGTTGAAAGTGCATACGTACTGGCCGTCCAGACGCTCCTTGGCGATCTCTTCCTTTTCTGAATCGCCCTTGGAGTCCCAGCCTTCCGGCATATCTTCGCTTCTTGCCAGCACCAGGAAGTCTTCTGTGGGCACGTTTCTGGCCGTAAGACTCTTTAAGAAGCCTCCCGTACTTGCCAGATAATATGAACCTACGCAGAAAACCGCTATCAGGATGACCGCTATTACAGAAGCCAGTATCTTGCGGTTTCTCTTCCCCTTCTTGCTGATCATAGCAGGAATGTTGAACAGCGTTACAACTGCCAGGATGGCAATTCCGGGATACAGATAACCTGCCGGCAGCATATTCAGTTTAAAAAGGAAGTACAGAAATACTCCGCCTGTCAGAAGATAGATCACAGCGAGAGCCCCAAATAAGCCGTTGCCTTTTTTGGTCTCTTTCTGCTGAGCCATCTGCCTTTCTATTTCTCTTCTTCTCTCTGCTCTCATGATCAGAATTCCCCTCAGTATAATCTCATTAACAGCAAAATAAAAAGGTCATAAGACCTTTGCACCTTGCATTATACTATAATATTATTTGTCGTGCAAGAATTATTTACATAAAACAGCTGCGCAGCCTGATATACGCCCGCATTAAGGACACATATCAGACGACGCGGCTGACCGCAAAACATTATACTCCGAATATATTGATCAGGAAGATCCATGCAAGGCCGTAATAGGTAACTACCGCCACCAGGTCGTTCACGGTGGTGATCAGCGGACCCGAGGCCACAGCAGGGTCAACATGGACGCGGTCGAAGAACATGGGGATCAGAGTTCCCGTCAGACTGGATATCACCATGGAAAGCATCAGCGATACGCCTACGCAAAGGGATATCATAAAAGCGTTGACCGGCGCATAGCCTTTGAACAGCAGAACGTAGATGCCTATGAACAAAAACGCCACCGTTCCCAGAAGCAGGCCGTTGAAGAAGCCTACTTTCATTTCTTTTCTGATGAGCTTCCATCTGGTGCCCTTCTTGAGTTCTCCGTCGGAAAGAGCGCGGATGGTAACAGCCAGCGACTGAGTTCCTACGTTTCCGGACATGTCCAGTACCAGGGACTGGAAACAGATGACGATGGGAAGTACCGCCACCACAGTTTCAAAGCCGCCCACAACGGTGGATACCACCATTCCGAGGAACAGCAAAAGTATGAGCCAGGGCATGCGCTTTTTCATGCTGTCCTTGAGTTTCTCATTCAGATCGTCCTCTTCAGTGAGACCTGCCAGCTTGGCATAGTCGTCACCCAGCTCATCGTCCATGGCTTCCAGGATGTCTCTGGTGGTTATGACGCCCTGGATCCTTCTGTCTTCGGAAAGAACCGGAATCGAGTCTTCATCGTAATCCTTCAGCCAGTTGATGCAGTCGCTTATGAGTTCATGATCTCCGATGCAGGGGTAAGCAGTTTCTATTATCTCAGAAAGGGGCATATTCTCTCTGGCAGTTATCAGGTCCTGGAGCTCGATGGCGCCGAAATAGCGGCCTTCTTCATCCACCACGTAGATGGTGAGCACGTTGTCGTTCTTGCCTGCCTGCCTTACCAGTTCGCGCATGGCCTCCTTTATGGTCATGGTGTTCTCTATCTCGATGTAGTCCTTGGACATCACGCTTCCTATCTCGTCCTCACTGTAGGCCAGGATAGTTTTTACTTCACGTCCCTTGTCCTCAGGCATGAAGCCTACGATGCTCTCGATCTCTTCGTCTTCCAGATCTTCCATGATATCTGCCGCATCGTCAGGATCCATGAAGGAGATCATCTTTGCTGCCCATTCGAAGCCGATCTCTCTGAGGTACTCTTCGGGATCATCATAGAACTGTATAATGTCCGATGCCCATTTATCGCCGATAACGCCGTACATCTTTATTCGCTCGGCACTCGAAAGTTCCTCAAAAGCAGTCGCTATATCATTGTCATGATACTCGTCCAGCTTTTCTCTCAGTTCTTCTTCATTTTCAGTCTCTCTTATAAGCTTGAGAAGTTCTTCTGTGTACATTGTCATAGCCATATCGATCAGCCTCCTTTCCATGTCGCTCAATTCAAAAAACGTACACCAAATTATATTTTAAAAATTTTTTAAAGTCAACAATTTAAAAGCACAGATATCTCGCATGTGATCATGGCACAACAAAAGAGCGGCATTTCTGCCGCTCTTGATTTGCTTTCGTATTGAGATTACTCGATGATCTCTGTTACAACGCCGGATCCTACTGTTCTGCCGCCTT
>CACYYH010000034.1:0-835 GCA_902778565.1 uncultured Eubacteriales bacterium | reverse complement strand
GCCTTCAGGAAGCTGAAGATCTCCGGTTACGTCGGTTGTTCTGAAATAGAACTGAGGTCTGTATCCGTTGAAGAAAGGTGTGTGTCTTCCGCCTTCTTCCTTCTTAAGTACGTATACCTGACCCTTGAAGTGTGTATGAGGGTGGATAGTACCGGGCTTGCAAAGAACCTGTCCTCTTTCGATCTCGTTTCTCTGTACACCTCTTAACAGTGCTCCGATGTTGTCTCCTGTCTCTGCGAGGTCAAGGAGCTTTCTGAACATCTCTACGCCTGTTACTACTACTTTTCTCTTTTCTTCCTTAAGTCCTACGATCTCTACTTCGTCGCCTACCTTAAGTACGCCTCTTTCAACTCTTCCGGTTGCTACTGTTCCTCTTCCTGTGATGGAGAATACGTCCTCTACAGGCATAAGGAAAGGCTTGTCGTTTGCTCTCTCGGGTTCAGGAATGTAGCTGTCTATTGCTTCGAACAGTTCTATGATCTTGTCTCCCCACTCACTTGAAGGATCTTCAAGTGCCTTAAGTGCGGATCCTCTGATGATAGGTGTGTCGTCGCCGGGGAAATCATACTGGTCAAGAAGTTCTCTTACTTCCATCTCTACCAGGTCAAGAAGTTCTTCGTCGTCTACCATGTCGCACTTGTTAAGGAATACGATGATGTAAGGTACTCCTACCTGTCTGGAAAGAAGGATGTGCTCTCTGGTCTGAGGCATAGGTCCGTCTGTTGCTGCTACTACCAGGATAGCTCCGTCCATCTGAGCTGCTCCTGTGATCATGTTCTTTACATAGTCAGCGTGGCCCGGGCAGTCTACGTGAGCATAGTGTCTGTTAGGTGTC
>CACYYH010000033.1 GCA_902778565.1 uncultured Eubacteriales bacterium | reverse complement strand
GATGTCCGCTCTTCTTGATGATGGCTTCATCGATACCTTCAGGTATTTCTATCCTGAAGAAGTGGTATATTCCTGGTGGTCATACAGATTCAGAGCCAGGGAAAAGAATACAGGGTGGAGAATAGACTATTTCATCTGCTCTGAAGCCCTTAAGGACAGACTTAAAGATGCAAAGATACATACCGAGGTCATGGGCTCAGACCATTGCCCGGTAGAACTTGATATAGAATAAAAGGAGAGTAAAGAATTATATGTCAGAGAACTTAAAAGCATCCAGAATACTTCACGAAATGCAGGAAGCGGGAAGAATACAGATGGAAAACGACAAGCCCTCTGTTGACGATCTTCTCGACAGAAATCTTGCGCTCATGGTAAACAGGATAGACATGGTGGTCAGCAGAGCTGCTTCAGATGATGAAGAGATCGCATACAGCTCAAATGCATGCCCCTCTGAAAGAGCTACGCTTCTCAGAGTGTACAACGCAATGGCAGGCGAAGAACAGCTCGCCTATGCGTCCTCCATCTGGAGCATAGTGAACTTCAAGACAAGACGCATCATGAAGGCCAAAGAGCTTAACATGAAAAACTATAAGCTTGCAAAGTACAGAAATCCCTTTGGTGACAGAAAATTCAGGATAACCGAAGAGGATGAACAGGCCATGGAGGACATGGGAACCTTCAAGGTGGGAAGGGATTACATGGACGATAACGGCCACATGAATAACATCAAGTATCTTGAACATGTGGAGGAACTGATACCGGAACTCAATGAAGGAAATTATCTGAAAGAGATAAGACTCCACTTCATGAAGGAAGCGCTTTATGACGAAGAGATAAGAATAAAGCGCCTCCACAAGGAAGGCGCTTACTATTTCCGTTTTTACAAGCCCGACGGAGAGGCAAATTTCGAATGCGAGATCATTACTTCTTAAGAAGGTCTCTGATTTCGCTTAACAGCTGAATATCTTCAGGTACAGCCGGTTCTTCTTCAGGAGCCGGCTCTTCTTCTTTCTTCTTAAGTTCATCAAACTTATTGAAAGCTTTGATGATGAAGAAAAGAACGACTGCTGTGATGAGG
This sequence comes from uncultured Eubacteriales bacterium, assembly GCA_902778565.1. Classification (GTDB taxonomy): domain Bacteria; phylum Bacillota; class Clostridia; order Peptostreptococcales; family Anaerovoracaceae; genus RUG754. The sequence continues at coordinate 18,381 of CACYYH010000033.1, read as the reverse complement.
AAGGTAATGATGGCGTTGATGAAGTTGCCAAGCATGATCTGAGCATCGCCGATACCGAAGCATACTGCTGAGAAATCAGTTCCACCGAGGATCAGTCCGATGATAGGGCTGATAACGTCAGCAACAAGGGAATTGATGATGGCTGTGAAAGCACCGCCGATGATGATGCCTACTGCCATGGTCATGACATTACCTTTTGCGATGAATTCCTTGAATTCAGTCATAAATTTTTTCATTGATAAGTCCTCCTGTTTTTATAAAATTATCTATTTCATATTTTATACGTTTCCAGGGAAATCCCACAACGTTATCATAGCTTCCCTCGAAGCTTTCGACATACTTTCCGAAAGTGCCCTGTATGGCGTAGCCGCCGGCCTTGTCGTAGGCCTCGTCAGTGGAAAGGTATTCCAGAAGTTCGCGGTCTGAGATGTCGGTGAAGGTGACCTTTGTGACCTCGTTGAAAGAATGACGCCTGCCGGAAGCGATGTCAATCAGACAGACGCCGGTTATAACGTAATGGTGTCTGTTTCTCAGTGAGGCCAGCATTCTGAAACCGTCTTCAGGATCCTTCGGCTTTCCCATGATCTCTCCGCCGCCGTTAAGATCTCCGAGATACACGATGGTATCTGCGCTTATTATGAGACCCTCTCTGAGCCCGCAGCTCACGGATACGGCTTCGGCCTTGAGCTCCGCGAGATAAACGGGAACTTCGGAAGGGGATATGTTTTCCGGAACTGTCTCCTCGACGTCTGCAGGGATCACCAGCGGCTCAATGCCGTGTTTTCTCATGATCTCCAGCCTTCTGGGAGAGCCGGAAGCCAGTATGATAGGTTTGTTGATTTCCATAGAACAATTATATACCATATAAACCATAAATCAAAAGGGTTTTTATTTTTTTGTTTATTTTTATAGATGCAGATGATATAATTATCATGGTAGTATATGTTCCGGCTGAAAGGCGTTTTCAGACCGGTTGATAATGATAACAAAAGGAGAAAAAATATGGGACTTATCAGAGCAGCATTAAGCGCAGCAACAGGTAATCTTGCTGATCAGTGGAAAGAATTTTTCTACTGTGATTCTATGGACAGAAACGTCCTGATGACCAAAGGCACCAAAAAGACCAGCGGTTTTTCTTCAAACAAATTCGGAAGCGATAACATCATCACAAACGGTTCCGGCATTGCAGTAGCAGACGGACAGTGCATGATCATCGTAGACCAGGGAAAGATCGTTGAACTTTGTGCAGAACCGGGTGAATACACATTTGATCAGTCATCCGAGCCCACGATTTTCAAAGGAGACCTTAAAGAATCCATCATGGCTTCTCTTGACAACATGCTCAAGCGTTTCTCATTCGGCGGAGACACAGCTCACGATCAGAGAGTATACTATTTCAATACCAAGGAGATCATCGACAACAAGTTCGGAACACCCAACCCCGTTCCCTTCAGACTTGTAGACGACAGACTCGGTCTTGATATCGACGTGGCAGTACGCTGCGCAGGCGTATATTCATACAAGATCACAGATCCTGTGCTCTTCTACATGAACGTATGCGGAAACGTACCCAGAGAATACAGAAGAGAAGAACTTGACACTCAGCTCAAGGCTGAATTCATTTCAGCTCTTCAGCCTTGCTTCGGCAGACTTTCACAGGCCGGCATGAGACCCAACGAACTGGTCAACCACGTTGAAGAACTTGCAGATAACATGAACGAAGTTCTTTCTGCAAAATGGTCTGAACTGAGAGGAATCGACGTTATCAACGTTGCCATCAGCACAGTGACCATTCCTGAAGAAGACCAGAAGATGCTCAAAGAACTCCAGAAGGCTGCAGCTCTTAAGGATCCTACACTTGCAGCTGCCACACTTGCCGCTGCAAAGGCAGATGCCATGAAAGCAGCTGCTGCCAATGAAAACGGCGCAGCCATGGGATTCATGGGCATGGGAATGGCCATGAACTCCGACGGAACCAACGCTCAGGACCTTTACGCAATGGGAACCAAAGCTGCTCCTCAGGTAAACGTATCTGAAGCAGCTCAGACCGCTGCGCAGGCAACCGGAGCGGTGAACTTCTGTCCTAACTGCGGACAGAAACTGGACGGAGCTAAATTCTGCCCTAACTGCGGAAGACCTACAGGCAACTGATTTATAACGGCAGGAGAATGTCATGTCTGAACTTTTTGAATATAAATGTCCGAATTGCGGAGGCCCCTTAAGGTTTGACAGTACGGTACAGCAACTGAAGTGCCCTTACTGTGATTCCACTATTGACGTGGCCGCCCTTGCAGGATATGACGAAGAACTGAAAAGGTCCGGCGCTGATGACATGAGATGGGAGAAAGCTGCAGGCAGCCAGTGGGAAGAAGGCGAGACCGACAACATGAGGGTCTACGTATGCGATTCCTGCGGAGGGGAGATCATAGCAGACGTCAACACGGCAGCTTCCAAATGTCCCTACTGCGATAATCCTGTTGTTATGAAGGGTAACTTAAGCGGCGTACTTAAGCCGGATTTCGTAATACCTTTCAAGCTGAACAAAGAACAGGCCAAGGCAGCTTATCACAGGCATTTACAGGGAAAGAAGTTCCTTCCCAAAGTCTTTGAGGACAGGAACCATATTGATGAGATCAAGGCGGTATACGTACCGTTCTGGCTCTTTGACTGCGATGTGGATGCGGACGTCAAGTACAAGGCTACCAGGACCAGAGCCTGGGCAGATCCTCAGAATTCATATACTGAGACGTCTTACTATGCCGTTCTCCGTACCGGCACGCTGGCTTTCGACAACGTACCGGTGGACGGTTCGTCCATCATGGATGATGAACTGATGCAGTCCATAGAGCCCTTCGATTTCAGAGAGGCGGAGATCTTCAGCACTGCTTATCTTCCGGGATATCTGGCAGACAAGTATGATATCGGAGCTGAAGCGTCCATTGGCGTGGCAAATCAGAGGATCAAACAGACTACCGAACAGGCATTCATGGGGACTGTAGGCAATTACAGTTCTGTGATCCCTGAGGCGACCACCATCAGGCTGGCAAACGGAAGGGCAAAATATGCCCTTTACCCGGTATGGATACTGAACACCACATATGACGGTCAGAGGTATATCTTTGCATGCAATGGTCAGACCGGAAAAACTGTAGGTGACCTTCCTGTTTCAAAGGGCGCCTACTGGGGCAATTTTGCAAAAGTCGGTATATTAGTGGCAGCTGCTGTCTTCGGACTGCAGTTCCTGCCATACATACTGTAAGGAGGGCGACATGGTTAGAGGACTTAAAAGACTGACAGCCATTGTGGCAATACTCCTTCTTATGCTGATGACCGGCCTTTGCTTCTCCCGGACTGCATGGGCAGCGATGCCGCATATGATAGATGATGCGGGAGCCGTTTCTGCATCAGAGCTGGAATTCCTGGAGAACTATCTCACCAATATATCGGAAGAACTGGAATTCGACGTAGTGGGGGTCATCACCGACTATGGCTATGACGAGGAATCCCTTACATCTGAAGCTGATGATTTCTACGACTATAACGGTTACGGATACGGCTCTGAAAAGGATGGCGTAATATTCGTTGTGGACGTAAAATCCAGGATGATGGTGCTTGTAACCACCGGATTCGGTCTCGAAGCCATAACGGATTACTATGAAGATGACATCTACGATTACGTTTCGGATAGCCTCAGTAACGGTGAATACGCCAAAGGTTTCAAGCAATATGCTGACAGAGTCCGGTATTACGTACTGAAAGCAAAAGAAGAAGGGGGCGGCAGCCATATGCCGGATGCCGAGACTGCAGCAGGTATGGGGGGAATATCCCTTGCTGTAGGTGCAGGCGCAGGACTCTTCTCATCGCAGCGCCAGAAATCCAAACTCAAGACTGTGAGAAGGAAGACTCAGGCCAACAGCTACGCCAGAAGAGATAGCCTGGTGCTCAGCAGAAAACAGGACAGATTCCTTTACAGTACTGTTGCTGTAGTGCCCAGACCGAAGCAGAACAACAATAACCACGGGCCGGGAGGAGGAACCACCATCCACATGGGTTCATCAGGAACACCTCACGGAGGAGGACACGCCAGAGGCTTTTAAAAATCTTCTTTTTGTACTGAAAAGAAAGAAACAATGGTTTATAATGTAAAAGAGATAAGAGCTCATCTGATGAGCTCTTTTTTCGTCAGGGGGTAATAAAATGAGAACGATCATCTACATCATAGCCATTGCAAATGTGATAATGGGCTTTTTCATGCTGTTCAGGGAAAACAGTCCTTTTAAAGGTAAAACATACAGGGATATAGCAGAAAAAACAAGGAAAGACCGCTGAAAACTCTGTGTTTTTTCATATCATTTCATTTACAAAAGGGCCGTATTATTGTATAATGAGATATTGAAATCCCAAAAAGGGGATAAAGAGGTAAGATATATGAAGAGGAGAGATAAAGATTTCACTGAAGTAATGACAGGTCTGGAAAACGCAGATCCTGCATCTGTTTCAGGGAATACAACGCTCTATGACGCTGCTGATTTTACTGAACAGGTCTCCGAAGGTACAGCTTCAGAAGACATCGGTGCTGAAGTAATAAATGACGAGATCATAGAGCCTGAAGGGGAGGACGTGGAAGTTCAGGCAGAGGAAACCGATACAGCAGACCTGCCATCGGATGAAATGCCTGAAGGCACATTGGATCCGGTGGATGCGCCGAAAGTAAACCCCTTCGTAAGATTTGGCAGATGGGTCAAATCATGGAAAATGTGGGTCAAAATAGTTGCACTGGTATGTGTTTTAGCTCTTATGACGGGAACCGTACTGGGACTGACAGCCTACAAGGAAATGGAAGATGTGGTCAAGATCATGAATTCAGGTGCCGAAATACCTGACAATTATGACCTGAGCATCACACCTATTAACGGATTCATCAATATACTGGTACTGGGTACAGACTCCAGGGATATGAACAGCGATGAAGACGCGAGAACTGACATGATAATGATCGCCTCGATCAACGTTGAGACACACGAGGTGACGCTTACATCGGTATACCGTGATACCATGCTTAAAATGGGTGACACATCCACCTATGATAAGATAACTCATGCATTCTTCTATGGCGGACCGGAAATGACCATCAAGTCAGTAAACCAGGCTCTCGACCTGAACATCCAGCACTATGCAGTAGTTAACTTCAGAGTGGTGGAGGAGATAGTCAACGCCATCGGAGGAGTAGTCATCAACATAGAAGACTACGAGGTGGACGAGATGAACAGGTGTATCTATGAGAACACCATGGTCATTCACGGACAGGACTACAATCAGTACATTGAAGCTCCCGGTGAGCAGAACCTCACAGGACTCCAGGCGCTGGCATACGGCCGTATGAGAAACGGCGTGGGAGATGACTTTAAGAGAACCGAAAGAATGAGGATCATAGCTACAGCAGCCTTCGATAAGATGAAGACCATGTCATTCGGAGATCTCAAGAACGTCATAAAAGCCATGGCGCCGTCCGTAAAGACGAACATGAAGATCACAGACCTGCTGGCTCTCGGAAAGGATATCACCAAGTACAGCATCAGCACAGGCGTGGGCTTCCCTTATTCAGTAGCTACAGGAAATTACTATAACGTTTCATATGTATTCCCTACAGATCTGGCAAATGACGTCATAAAACTGCACGGGGATGTTTTCCACCAGGAGGGATACGTAGTATCTTCAACTGCAGAAGCTATTTCTTACGAGACATACAACAGATATGCGAACAGGGATGCAACCAACGGTTCTACAGAAGAAGTGCAGGAAGAAACGACTGAGACGGAAGAACCTGCTGAAACAGTGACGCCGGAACCGGAGCCGGAACCGGAGCCCATTATAGAACCGGAACCTGAGCCCGAGCCGGAGCCCGAACCGGAAGTGAAACCGGAACCTGAGCCGGAACCGGAGCCCGAGCCGGAACCTGAGCCGGAACCCGAACCGGAACCTGAGCCGGAACCTGAACCGGAGCCTGAACCGGAACCCGAACCAGAACCAACGCCTGAAGGCTGATAGTATTAGGAGGAAATAAATGGCAAATATCAATTGGGAAGACGAAAACCTTCGTCATCGTTACAGACATACAGCATCACATATCATGGCACAGGCCATCCAGCACATCTGGCCGGAAGCAAAGTTTGCTATCGGACCTGCCATCGACAACGGCTTCTACTATGATATCGATGTGGATCACAAGTTTACAGAAGAAGATTTCCCTAAGATCCAGAAGGAAATGAAGAGGATCATCAAGCAGAATCTGCCTCTGGAGAGAACAGAAGTGTCAAGAGAAGAAGCTTTGAAGTTCTTTGCAGAAAGAAATCAGGACTACAAGGTCGAGCTCATCAACGACCTTCCTGAGGACGAGATCATTTCTATGTACACCCAGGGCGACTTCACAGATCTCTGCGCAGGCCCTCATATGGATTCCACAGGACAGATCAAGGCCGTAAAACTCATGTCAGTTGCAGGCGCATACTGGAGAGGCGATTCAAACCGTCAGATGCTCCAGAGAATCTATGCAACAGCATTCCCCAGTCAGGAAGAACTTGACTCCTATGTAAACATGCTGGAAGAGGCTAAGAAGAGAGACCACCGTAAGATCGGCAAGGAAATGAAGCTCTACATGTTCAGAGATGAAGCTCCCGGATTCCCGTTCTACCTTCCTAACGGCATGATCTTAAGAAACGCCCTTATCAACTACTGGGAAGCAGTTCACGACAAGTGGGACTACCTTGAAGTACTTACTCCGCAGATCATGAAGAGAACACTTTGGGAGACTTCAGGTCACTGGGATCACTACAAGGAAAACATGTACACCACAGTTATCGACGATGAAGACTATGCCATCAAGCCCATGAACTGCCCCGGAAGCATCCTTGTATATGAGAACGAACCTCATTCATACAGAGATCTTCCTCTGAGATACAGAGAGCTGGGAAACGTTCACCGTCATGAGCTGTCAGGCGCTCTTCACGGAATGTTCCGTGTAAGAAACTTCACCCAGGATGACGCTCATATCCTTCTTGCACCTGAACAGATCGAAGAAGAAATGATCAGGATCATCAAACTCTACGATGAGATCTATTCAGTATTCGGACTGAGCTATGACATCTTCCTTTCAACCATGCCCGAAGACCATATCGGTACAAGAGCAGACTGGGAAGAGGCTGAAGGAGTACTTGAAAAAGCCATCAGAGCCATCGGCAAGGACTTCTCGGTAAACGAGGGAGACGGAGCATTCTACGGACCTAAGCTGGACTTCGTAATCAACGATTCCCTTGGACGTAAGTGGCAGTGCGGAACAGTTCAGCTGGACTATCAGCTTCCCGGAAGATTCGAGATCGAATACACCGGATCCGACGGTCAGAAACACACTCCTGTAATGATCCACAGAGCCTGCTTCGGTTCTCTGGAAAGATTCATCGGAGTTATCACCGAGCACTTCGCAGGCAAGTTCCCTCTGTGGATGGCGCCTGTTCAGGTAAAGCTCATCACAGTTACAGACAAGCAGGCTGACTATGCTGAATCCGTAAAGGAAGAGCTGGAGAAGGCAGGCCTGAGAGTAGAGCTTGACAACAGAAACGAAAGCCTTGGCTACAGACTGAGAGCTGCAAGAAATGCACGCGACAGCTACATCTGCATCATCGGCGAGAAAGAAGCTGAGACCAAGTCCGTTACCGTACGTGCTTCCAAGATCAAGGACGAGATAGGCAACATGCCTGTAGAAGAATTCAAGACAAAGGTCCTTCAGGAGATCGAAGAGAAGCTGGTAGGCTCCATTTTCGAAGAAAAGTAACACTTAATACTTTTAAAAGAATCAAACAACCCAAAACCCCACTATCCGGTGGGGTTTTGTTCTGTTTTTTGTCGAAATTTAGAATCTATACTTTTTGAGGGGAGGAGTATTACAATAAAAGTAAGGATATGAGAATAAAAGGGGGACGCCATGAGCGAGAATATTCCTATCGTGAACAGATGGTGCTGCAAAATACTTCCGGTATCCGACATAGTATATATCTTCAGCAACTACAGAAAGTCGGAGATCCATACCAGGGATGAAATGATACCTGTCTACTACGGCAGGGAGGAGATTGAAAGTTATCTGGACGGAAGATTCGATCACTGCCTCAAGGGGCTCATAGTCAATTTTGACATGGTCAGAGACATGAAAGACGGTACCATAAGGTTCATGAACGGTGAGGAAGTGGGCCTGGGAAGGGGAAGCTTTATCAAAGCTAAGCAGAAGTTTGCGATGTACATCAAAAACAATAAAAAAACCCTTGCAAACAGGGCGCTTTTATAGTATAGTAACTAGGTACGCGACTGATCTCGCGAGATTTCGCGTGCAAAAGAACATATTTTACACACGGCCCATATGATGGTTACCGCGATCCCTGCCATAAGGGCAGCTGATAAAAGCTGAGCGGGATATTTCGGAAGGAGACCGTGGAAGAGAAAACCAGGAGGAAAAAATGGCAGTAATTTCAATGAAGCAATTACTCGAAGCTGGTGTTCACTTCGGACACCAGACAAGAAGATGGAACCCTAAGATGGCTCCTTACATCTTCACAGAAAGAAACGGCATCTACATCATCGACTTACAGAAGACTGTTAAGAAGATCGAGGAAGCTTACGAGGCTATGAAAGAGATCGCAGCAGAAGGCAAGCCGGTACTCTTCGTAGGAACCAAGAAGCAGGCTCAGCAGGCTGTAAAGGATGAAGCTGAGAGATGCGGACAGTACTTCGTATCCGAGAGATGGCTGGGCGGAATGCTCACAAACCACAAGACCATCTCCAAGAGAATCGCTCGTCTCTATGAGATCGAGAAGATGGAAGAAGACGGTACATTTGAGAAGCTTGCAAAGAAGGAAGTTATCAAGCTCAGAGCAGAAGCTGAAAAGCTTGAGAAGTTCCTCGGCGGTATCAAGGAAATGAAGGGTATGCCCGGAGCTCTCTTCGTAGTAGACCCCAAGAAGGAAAGAATCGCTGTTAAAGAAGCAAGGATCCTCGGAATTCCTATCATCGGTATCGTTGACACCAACTGTGACCCTGATGACGTTGATTACGTTATCCCTGCAAACGATGACGCTATCCGTGCGGTAAAACTCATCACAAGCAGAATGGCAGACGCTGTTATCGAAGCTAACCAGGGCGAATCCATGGCACCCGCTGAGGAAGCAGCTCCTGCAGAAGAAGCAACAGAGGAATAATCAGGAGGTACGAAAATGGCTGTTACAGCATCAATGGTAAAAGAATTAAGAGAGATGACCGGCGCAGGCATGATGGACTGCAAGAACGCTCTCGTTGAGTGCGACGGAGATATGGATAAGGCTGTTGAGTTCCTTAGAGAAAAAGGACTTGCCAAGGCTGCTAAGAAGGCAGGCAGGATCGCAGCTATGGGTCTTGTTAAGACCGCTATCTCAGAAGACGGCAAGACAGCTGCAGTCGTAGAAGTAAACTCCGAGACTGACTTCGTAGCTAAGAACGCAGAATTCATCGATTTCGTTGACGGACTTGCCAAGCTTGCACTTACAGCAGAGTCCAACGATATCGAAGCTTTCAAGGCTATGGCTTTTGAAGGAACCACAGTTCAGGAAGTTCTCACAGCTAAGATCGCAAAGATCGGTGAGAATATGTCTGTAAGAAGAATCGATAAGGCTACCGGAGATGTTATCGCTACATACATCCACGGCGGCGGAACTATCGGCGTTATCGTTGCTGCCAACGGAGCAGACAATGATGAAAACAAGGCAGCTCTGAAGAACGTTGCTATGCAGGTCGCAGCAATGAATCCTCAGTATGTATCAAGAGATGAGATCTCCGAGGCTGAACTGGCAAATCTTGGAAAGATCACTCTTGAAAGCGCACTGAACGATCCTTTCTCACTTCCTAAGCCGATCCTCAACGGACTTCTTGACAAGGCCGCTGACGGCGTATGGGGCGCAGAGGATACTACGATCCTCGCTGAAAAGAGAGCAGACAAGTCATTCAACTTCAACTACCTTCCTAACTTCCTTTCAGAGGAAGCAAAGACTAAGCTTGCAGGCCTTGCAGTTGCTGCAAAGGCTGAGATCACCGATAACAAGATCTTCAAGGGTCTGGTTGACGGACGTATCTCCAAGCAGCTGAAGGAAATCTGCCTTCTTGATCAGACCTATGTAAGAGCTGAAGACGGTAAGCAGACTGTAGGACAGTATCTGAAAACTGTTGACAAGGATCTGACACTGAAGAAGGTTATCAGATTCGAAGTAGGCGAAGGAATCGAAAAGAAAGAAGAAGATTTCGCTGCAGAAGTTGCTAAGCAGATGGGAATGTAAGGTTTCCATTACTTAAAAAAAGAACTCAAGACCTCTGATTATTCAGAGGTCTTTTGTTTTACGATACTTTACAAAAAATACAAGTTCGTGCTATTATTTGGATAATAGTTTTATATTTTTTGTTACTTTTGCGGGTACCATCGCCGCAAATATGAATTGAAATGCTGGGAATAGGAATAGACACCGGAGGCACATGCACAGATGCGGTTATTTTCGATTCTAAGAGCCGTAAAATACTGTCATGGGCAAAGACGCTTACAACTAAAAACGACCTTAAGATCGGAATTCTGGAGGCCATGAGAGGTCTGGATGATGAACTTCTTCATAAGGCTGAATACATCGCTCTCAGCACCACCCTTGCCACTAACGCCTGCGTGGAGGATAAGGGCGGCAGGGCTAAACTGGTATTCATAGGTTTGGATCCGAGAGCTGTAACCATGATGAAAGGAACTTATGGGCTTCCTGAAATAGGCGATATTTATTTTCTCGACTGTAAGCTGGACATTTCAGACAGAAAGGTGACGCCTCCTGACTGGGACAGATTCCGGGAAGATGTAAGAAGAGACTTCACGGAATTTGAAAGCGTGGCTTTGGTACAGATCAATCCGCAGCTTAACGGCGGGATCTTTGAGATACAGGCTGAGGAGATCATAAAGGAAGAGACCGGAGCTCTCTGCGTCAGAGGATACGATCTTTTCCAGGAGATCAACGTTCAGAAAAGGGGAGCAACTGCGCTCCTGAATGCCAGACTCATGCCTCTGGTAATGGAATTTTTTGATTCCATAGAGGCCTCCATGAAGGAGATGGGACTGGATCTTAACATATATGTAATGAAGAGCGACGGAACGGTCATGGGCAAGGAATATGCCCTGAGAAGACCTGTGGAAACGCTGCTTTGCGGTCCTGCAGCCAGCATCAGAGGCGCAATGGAACTCACAGATGCTGACGACGGTCTCGTAATAGATATGGGAGGCACCACGTCTGACGTTGCTCTCATCAGAAACGGCAAACCCATCTCATCCGACGGGGTAAAGGTGGGACAGTGGCGCACCATGGTAAAGGGTGTGGACATAGACACCTTTGCGCTGGGAGGAGATACGGGAGTTCTTCTCAAGGATAACGACATCATTCTCGACAACAGGAGAGTGATACCGATCTCGATCCTTGCACACGATCATCCAAAGGTCATCACAGGTCTTGAGGAGATCATAAGGAAGTTCTATTCTTTCCCTCTGAAGGACGGACTGTTCCTCGTTCTGATCAAAAGACCTGAAGATATCTCCGGATACAGCCAGAAGGAGCAGCAGATCATAAGATTCCTTGAAGAGGGACCTCTCAGCTATCTGCAGCTCAGCGAAAGGATGGGTATAAGCCATCATTTCTTTGATCTGAAAAGGCTGGAGGACGAAGGAATAATCATGAGATCCGGCGTTACTCCTACCGATGCCATGCACCTCAGGGGAGATTACACTGAATATTCCGTTGAAGCTGCTGAGATGGGTGTCAGATACCTGACCATGCAGACCAGGATGGGCAGGGACAAAATAGTTCAGAAGATATATGACATGGTGATCTTCAGACTTTATAAGAATCTCCTTCACCTTGAACTGCAGTACGAGATGGGGAATGATTACCGTGAAGAAGACAAGGCCACGGTTGAAAAGCTGGCTCTGAACATCCTGAAACATTACAGAGAAGGAACTGATCAGGAATTCATAATTCCGAGAACTATATCGAAATGCATACTTATCGGGGCAGGAGCGCCTACAGGGATATTTTTGGGAGATACGGCGGCTCTTATGGAGACGGATTATCAGGTATCCGAATATTCCAAGGTGGCAAATGCTGTGGGAGCAGCGGCAGGCGATATCATAACTGAGTATACCGCATTGATCCATATGGATCAGAAGGGCGATTATCTGGTTCCGGGAGATGAAGGAATAGAGGTATACGGCTCCTATGAAAGAGCTCTTGAAAGAGCAAAGGATATAGCTGTGAAAAAGGCAGAAGAAAGAGCCAGGATGCAGTCTCAGGAAGGCGGTCTTAAGACAGACGTGGACGTGAAGGAGGATTTCTTCAGACTTCCGGCAGGTGACCGTATGCTGGTGGAGACCAGGGTTACAGCCAGCGTCCGGATAATAATCTGAAAAAGGACAGTCTGCGCAGAATGATATAAACAAAAACTCCCACGTGTGACGTGGGAGTTTTTTATTTGTTTTGTTTTACATCTTGCTGCCTTTTTCGGTGGCTTTTACCACTGCATCCATGACGGCGTAGCGGAAGCCGCCTTTCTCAAGGGCTTCCACCGCCTCGATGGTGGTTCCCTTAGGCGAGGTGACCATATCCTTCAGCTTGGCCGGATGCATGTCGAGGTCCAGGACCATTTTAGCAGCCCCCAGAAGGGTTTGGGCGGCCAGCTTGTATGATACGTCGCGCTTGAGTCCGCATTTGACTCCGCCGTCCGCGAGAGCTTCGATGAACATGGCTGCATATGCGGGAGCGCCGCCTGAAAGGGCGCCGATGGCGTTTATGTCTTCTTCACGTATCCACTGTACCAGGCCGATGCTCTTGAAGATATCCTCTGCAAAATCCAGTTCCGCTTCAGTCAGGTCGGAACCTTCGCAAAGAGCGGTAATTCCTTCGCCGACCATGACCGGAGTGTTGGGCATGGTCCTCAGTATCCTGGCAGGGCCGGGCATCATTTCCTTGAGCCGTTCTACTGTAAGGCCTGCTGCAACTGAGATCACAGCCTTCGGATCCGACGTCTTCCTGACTGCTGAAAGTGCTTCTTCCATATATTGGGGCTTTACTGCGAGAAGGATGATGTCCGATGATTCCCAAAGTTCATTTTCATTGCTGACAGTATTGAAACCAAGTTCTTCCGCTCTGAGCATGGCGGGATTGGATCTGTTATATACGTAAACATTTCCGGCCTTTACAACGCCTTTCAGAAGGGCGCCTTCCGCAATGGCGGAACCCATATTGCCGAAACCGAGTATACCGAGTTTGAATTCCATGATTTGCCTCCGTTCTTTAATGTATACTTTATGCTACTGATAATTATAACTGAAAGAAGGGGCGCAGTAAAACAAAATCGCAAAAAAATAATTGACAGAGATGTGATTTTTTGATAATATAAGCCGACAACTGAAGTTGGTCTGATGAGACCGGCATATGAAAGCGAACGAAAAACTACAGGATAACTGTACCCGTTTGCCTCCATATGCCGGTCTTTTTTCGTGCCCTGAACCTTGAAAACTGAATAACACGAGCCTTGAAAAGGCTCCGGGGAAGCACAGCCATGACCCGCCTGAAATACGGCGGCGAGCGTGCCAAGGGGCTAAAACATCAATTATTTTTGCATATTTATTATTTTGTGATATATTAGGAGGTGGAGAAATGTCATTCAGACCAACTATTGCCATTATTGTCGGAAATGAGATCGCAGACATCGGTTATTACAGGAATTGGGATACCGAGGATCTGTTTATCGAAGCCCTGGGGCTTGCAGTTATTTACAGAGACTGTAAAACCATAGAAGAGGTCCGTGAAAGGGCCTTCGGTAAACAGAACATAGGTTATATCATTGAACCTGAGGTGATCGACAATACTCAGGAGAACCTCAGATGGCTTGAGGACTGTTCTGAGTTTCCCATAGCAGTGGATCTGACCAGAGGAGCTATCTACGAGGGATACTGCGGCGCAAGCGACGAGTCCATTGCAAAGAAGCCTGATATCAAAGATCTGATCTGGCCTAAAAAGAGAGCAGGGTATTTTTACGAAGATATCCTCAGCAAATACAAGATCTGTTTTGATAAGGTGGATATGGACGCTGTGACGGATCTCTTCATGAAGGATGAGGAGATCAGAAGGCATCTTTCGGTGGAAACAGCCAAAAAAATGAGAGAAATGATCAGTGAAAGGATGAGTGGAGCCAATGATGAAGCAGGAGTACGTCGATATCGTAGCTGAAGCTTTCAGAAAAGGTGAATTCAAAGCAGTGACGGGAGGCGCTCCCATAATGAGATCGTATGACGAGGCATATCTGGACGAGCGGACCGATTATGACTTCGATCATATGTACATCCATCTGATGAAGGATGAGAGAGAAGGGGGCTTCATAGAAGTGTTCTCCGTAGACACATCGGATGAGTACATGACGAATCAGTATGCGCCGGCCAGACTGTTCACCGACTTCTATACCAAAGCAATGGAAACTAAACTCTGGCACCTGAGGCTGAAATTCGATCCCGAAAGAGAATTCGAGATAGAAGGAATATATGAGACATTCAATACTGATTACAGCATCGTGGCCTTTTACGTGGAGAAGATGCCCGGGACCAGATGATTTAAAAAGGATTTTTTGTCCTTCATTCAATACAAACTCTTGAAAACACCACCGCCGGGTGGTAAACTGTAATTTAGTTAAAAAACTGTTTTTAACATAAACGGAGGAAATAAAATGTTCAACAAACTTATCGCAAAAGTAAAGGCGGAACCTAAGACAATTGTTTTCACTGAGGGTACAGATGCTCGTATACTCAGTGCTACTGACAGACTTCTCAAGGAAGAGCTCATGGGAGTTGTTCTGGTAGGAAATGCTGACGAAGTAAAAGCTGCTGCAGAAGCAGGCGGATTCGATATCTCCAAGGCTGAGATCGTTGATCCTGCAACCTATGAAGGAATGGAAGAAATGGTCAACACCATGGTAGAGCTCAGAAAGGGCAAGATGACTCCTGATGAGTGCAGAGCAAACCTTCAGAAGGGCAACTACTTCGGAACCATGCTCGTTAAGATGGGCAAGGCTGACTGCCTCCTTGGAGGAGCCACATATTCAACAGCAGACACCATTCGTCCTGCACTTCAGCTTGTAAAGACCAAGCCCGGTGCACATCTGGTATCCTCAGTCTTCATTCTGGACCGTCCTGAAGGAATGGGTCCTGATTTCCTGAAGACCATCTGCTTCGGTGACTGCGCTGTAAACATCGATTACAAGGACGACCTTGATAAGGAAGGAAACGTTAAGTTCTCCGCAGCACAGAAACTTGCAGAGGTTGCTGTAGAAGCAGCTAACTGCGCAGCTAAGTTCGGTATCGATCCTAAGGTAGCTGTACTCAGCTTCTCAACCAAGGGATCCGGCAAGGGCGGCACAGTTGCTCTTTCCCAGGAAGCAACCAAGATCGTTAAGGAAACTCATCCCGAGATCATGATCGACGGTGAAATGCAGTTTGACGCAGCTGTTTCCGAAACAGTAGGTCAGCTGAAGTTCCCCGGCTCCCCTGTAGCAGGAAATGCAACCACATTCATCTTCCCTTGCATCGAAGCAGGAAACATCGGCTACAAGATCGCACAGCGTCTCGGCGGATATGCTGCTTACGGTCCTATCCTTCTCGGACTCAACGCTCCTATCAACGACCTGTCCAGAGGATGCGACGCAGACGAAGTTTACAAGATGGCTATCGTAACTGCAGCTCTTTAATCAGACCATTGATCATTGCCCCGGCATAAGCCGGGGCATTTTGTTTTTGACTGTTGTTGAAAAAAGACTCAGATGATATAATGGATTTATGTTGAAAAAATATAAAGGCGATATAATCTTAATAATTGCGGCTTTCGTTTACGGCAGCGGTCTGGTGGCTCAGTCTGAGGGGAACGCCCTCGGGCCCTGGACATTTTCTGCGACAAGATTTTTGCTGGGGTCTCTGGTACTGCTTCCGCTGGCCGTTTTCATCAGAAACAGAAAATCTCCTGAAGAAAAGGCTAAGGAAATGACGGTCAGGGAGATGCTTCCGGGAGTACTGATCGTTGCAGCCGATCTGGTGCTCATGGTCATCTGCCAGCAGTACGGACTCATATATACGACTGTGGGAAAAGCAGGCTTTATTACCAGTCTCTACGTTATCGGAGTTCCCATAGCAGGGCTGCTGTTTCTGAAACGCAGCATCAAACCGCGTATATGGATAGCTGCTGTGATATCTGTGATAGGCTTCTATTTTATCAGTCTTACAGGAGGCTTCGAAGCTCTTAATAAGGGAGATCTTCTGCTTCTTATAGGAGCCGGCACCTGCGTGGTATTCGTTTATCTCATGGAATATTTTGCGAAAAGGGCGGAGGCTTGCATGTTCACCTGCCTGCAGTTCTTTTTCACCGGTCTGTTCTGCATTCCCGGGGCGCTGATATTTGAAGACTGCACTTTGGAAATGATGAAGGATGCGATCATTCCGGTACTCTACGCAGGGATCGGCATATGTGCAGCAGGCTATACGCTCCAGATGATCGGACAGAAGTACGTGCCTTCCGAGAGAGCAACGATACTACTGAGCACTGAGTCGCTGTTCTCGCTGTTTTCAGGCATGCTGGTCCTTCATGAAGCCATGAGCGTAAGGGAATACATAGGCTGCGCATTGATATTCATCGCAGTATTACTTGCTGAGACAGGCACAGGAGAAAACAATACCGACTGATACTACTGAGGAAAAGACATGCTGAAAGAAAAGATAAGCTTGCTGGTTGACAGCAAAAAAGAAATATTCTGCGATCTGAGCGACCGTATCTGGGATCACCCGGAGATCGGCCTTGAGGAGTTTTACTCTTCAGAAGCAATAATCAAAGTCCTTAAAGACGAGGGCTTCACTGTTGAGACAGGTCTTGCGGGAATAGGCACCGCTTTCAAGGGGACTTGGGGAACAGGACATCCGGCGATAGGCTTTCTGGGGGAGTATGATGCTCTTGCCGGAATGAGCCAGAAGTCCATGAGCACGTTTCAGGAACCCGTGGAGGAAGGCTGCCCGGGACATGGATGCGGGCATAATCTTCTTGGCGCAGGAGCTCTGGCTGCAGCGGTGGCTCTTAAGGATCATCTTGAAGCTGAAGGCCTGCCCGGCACTGTGATCTACTTCGGCTGTCCGGCGGAAGAGACCGCAAGCTGCAAGACACCGATGGCCAGAGACGGCGTTTTTAACGCAGCAGACATTGCCATCACGTGGCACTCGGCTGACAAAAGCCGTGTCGTCACCGAGACCTGCCTTACTGACTGCATGATGGTCTTCAGATTCAAAGGGAAATCCGCACATGCTGCAGCAGCACCTCATCTGGGAAGAAGCGCTTTGGATGCTGCTGAACTTTTCAACGTGGGCATACAATATCTGAGAGAGCACATTCCCGACGGATGCAGGATACAATATGCTTATCTGGACGTTGGCGGACAGGCGCCTAACGTGGTACAGAACCGCGCAGCTCTGTATTATGATTACAGAGCGCTGGACAATAAGATGTCCGCGGAACTCAGACCGAGGATCATCAGGGTGGCGGAAGGCGCCGCACATATGACTGAGACCGAGATGGAATGTGAAGTGACCAGCGCAATGTCCAACTATGTGCCTAATATGGCCTTGTCTGAAACTATGGGCGAGGCCATGGAAGAACTGGGACCCATTGGATTCAGCAAAGAAGCTTATGACTTGGCTGACAGGATGACAGAGACCATTCCGGAGACAGACATAAAGGAATCAGCGGCTTCTTTCAGGGAATTCCTTGAAAGCGATGAGGCGGAGAGAAGGGCAGCCTTACATCTTCAGGACGAGCCTCTCCCATACAAAGCATTTGTTAAGAGAGAGATGGCTTCCACAGACGTGGGTGACGTTTCCTACGTTGTTCCCACTGCCCAGTGCAAAGTAACGACGGAGACCTTCGGCTCCCAGCTTCACAGCTGGCAGGTAGTATCCCAGGGAAAGAGCCCCATAGCTCACGAGGGAATGATATACGCTGCGAAGGTAATGGCTCTTACTGCAGCTAAAGTCATTGCCGATCCTGATCTGTTTGAAGCAGTGATCTCTGAACACAGAAAAAACATACCTGCTTATGACTGTCCGCTTCCGGAAGGAATCATTCCGAAGGTAGTAAGATAAAATAATTAAAAAAAACTGCCGCTTATGCTGAACTGGTAAACTAAAAGTAGACATGAAAAAAAGCATGTCTACTTTTTTCATGGTAAAATCATTTCGGGAGGTGGTTTAAATGGGAAGACCTAAAG
>CACYYH010000032.1 GCA_902778565.1 uncultured Eubacteriales bacterium | reverse complement strand
TGATCAATGAGGTATCTGACGGCTGGACCACCGGCAGGATGGCCAAGACAGACCTTGCCATCATAAGAGTGGCCGTGGCTGAAATGCTCTATATCGATGACGTTCCCAAGGCTGTGGCCATAAACGAGGCAGTTGAACTGGCCAAGACCTACGGTACTGACGATTCACGCAAATTCATAAATGCCATCTTAGGTAAGATAAATGTCTGATCTGTTTCTTGGGATAGATACAAGCAATTACAGAACGTCTGCGGCGATCGTAGATGAAAAAGGTGAGATCCTCTTCAATCACCGTGAGCTTCTTGAAGTGCCTCAGGGAGAGAGAGGGCTGAGACAGTCCGTGGCCTTTTTTAACCACGTTCAGAGGCTTCCTGAAGTCATGGAGGAAGCCATGGCTTACAGAGACAGGATCAGGGCCGTGGCGGTATCTGACAGACCCAGACCCAGAGAAGGGAAGTTGCATCAGCTCTTGGAGTACCTCTGTATCTGACTTCGCATCAGGAAGGACATATAGAGGCGGTCAGGTACTTTTCCGACCTTAGAGATGAGGAAGACGTTATATTCTTCCACTTCTCGGGAGGAACTACAGAAGCTGTATTCAGAAATGAGATCGTAGGCGGAACTCTGGACATTGCGCTCGGACAGGTGCTGGACAGACTGGGAGTCAAGCTTGGATATGCTTTTCCCTCGGGAGAGGTCATGGATGCCATTGCGCTTAAGACTGAGAACTCAGTATCCTGCCTGAAACCCATCAAGGTCAAGGACGGTTTCATGAACTTAAGCGGCATAGAGACTCAGTCCATGAGAAAGGCAGAAGAATTATCTGAAGCCGGAGAACCAGCGGATGCTCTCATAAAAGAGCTTTTTGACAGGCTGGGCAGATCCATACTGGATATGACCCTGCAGCTCATAGAAAAATACGGAAACAGACCTGTGATCTTCGCGGGCGGAGTTTCCTCTTCAGAATATATCAGGAATTATCTTTCTGATGCGCTTCCGGATGACGTGAGATACGTATTCGGTGAGCCTGAACTGTCCGGAGACAATGCCGTTGGCGTTGCACTCATCGGCATGAGATCGTACTTAACGAGGTGATACATGGCTTTAAGGCCGATAACAGTCACACAACTGAATGATTACATAGCCAGGGTGTTCGACAGCGATACTCTTCTGATGAACGTGGCAGTGACGGGTGAGATCTCGAATCTCAAATATCACAGCTCCGGTCACGTGTATTTCAGTCTTAACGACGAGAACTCCAAGGTGAACTGTTTCCTGCCTTCATCGTACGTGAAGAACCTGAGCTACGAGCTGGGAGACGGACTGGAGATCACAGCGTCCGGCAAGGTGAACGTGTACAGAAGAGGCGGCTATTACAGCCTCTTCGTCAGGAACATCCAGGTGGCAGGAGAGGGAAACCTCTCGATGGCTTTCCAGCTGATGAAGGAAAAACTCGAAAAGGAAGGGCTTTTCGATCCTGCGCATAAGAGACCGATACCTGCCTTCCCTCATAAGATCGGTATCCTGACGTCCTCCACGGGAGCGGCGGTCAAGGATATCGTCAAGATCATCAGATCAAAAAACGAACTTGTGGACATCCTCATCTTTCCTGTACAGGTGCAGGGAGAAGGCGCAGCCCTTAACATAGCGGAGACACTTAAGTTCGTAAATGATAATTACGATGATATAGATACTTTGATAGTGGGAAGAGGCGGCGGATCCCAGGAGGATCTCTGGGCTTTCAATGAGGAAGTACTGGCAAGAGCCATCTACAATTCACGGATCCCGGTGATATCTGCGGTGGGCCATGAGATAGACTTCTCAATATCGGATTTCGTTGCGGATCTCAGGGCAGAAACCCCGACGGCTGCCGCAGACATCGCAGTTCCGGACATCGGTGAACTGGTGGAAAAGCTGAATAAGTTCTCAGATGAGATGCTGATCCATCTTAAAAACAAGCTGAGCCTGGGAGAACTGAGGACCAAAAAGGCACTGAACCAGCTTAAGTCAGATCTGGAGATGCTTCTTTTGAGCAGATCCAATGAAATAGAAAAACTGAAACTCATACTTGAACAGAATGATCCTCACAGGATCATGGAAAGAGGCTATACGGTCATCGAAAGCGAGGGACGCGTCATACGGACTCCTGAAGAACTGAAAGACGGAGAGTATGATATCGTTTTCAGATCGGGAAAGGTCAGGGTAAAGATAGAAAATGTTTGAGGATCATCTTAAAATACTTGAGGAAAAGGCCGGCGTCATAAGAAGAGAGGACGTTACTCTCGATGAGGCGCTTAAGGCCTATGAAGAAGGCATGAAAGCCTACGAGGAATGCAAAAAAACTTTAATGGAAACTAAAGGCAAGATAGAGGTTTACGATGGAAAGACATTTTGACGATTATAAAGCCATAGTTAACAAACATCTGCTGGATTTCATTCCGGTGATCGATAACAAGAGCATATCGCTTTATGATGCAATGAAGTACAGTCTTACAGCAGGAGGCAAGAGGCTGAGACCTGTGCTGCTGCTGGCTGCCTGTGACTTTGCAGGAGGGGACATTAAAGAGGCGCTGCCGTACGCGATCGCCATCGAATACATCCATACTTATTCCCTGATCCACGATGACCTTCCGGCCATGGATAACGATGACCTGAGAAGAGGCCTTCCCACCAACCACAAGGTCTACGGCGAAGCTCTGGCCATCCTGGCGGGAGACGGACTTCTTAACACCGCTTTCGAAGCCATGACCAAGGACATGATGATGTACTTCGACGATCCTGCCAAGATAACCAAGCGTGTGAAAGCCGCTTACGAAATCGCCAAGGGTGCCGGTGTCAAAGGCATGGTGGCAGGCCAGGTATCCGACATGGAGAGCGAAGAATCGGACATCTCCAATGAGATGCTTTTCTATATCCACCTGAACAAGACCGGAGCATTGATCAAAGCAGCCATCAAGGCAGGACTCTATCTCGGTGATCCGGACAGAGAGATGATTGAAAGGATGGACGCTTACGCCGAAAACCTGGGTCTGTCATTCCAGATCGCGGACGATATCCTGGACGTGGTGGGAAGCGCAGAAGAACTGGGCAAGAACGTAGGCCAGGATGCAAAGGACAAGAAGAGTACATATACCTCCATAAACGGCCTGGATAAGGCTTATGAAACACTTGATGAAATCTCCGACAAGGCCCTGAATGCTATATCTGATTATTATGACAATGCGGAGTTTTTTGCAAAACTTATTAATGATCTGAAGAACAGGACTAAGTAAAATGAAAAAACTTACAGAATACAATTTTCCCGAAGATCTGAAGAACATGTCCGAAAAGGAGATGGAGCTCCTGGCCATCCAGATCAGAGAGTTCCTCATAGACAAAGTTTCCGCTACAGGCGGACATGTGGCTTCAAATCTGGGAGTTGTTGAGCTGTCCATAGCCCTTCACAAGGTCTTTGACAGCCCTAAAGACAAAATAATATGGGACGTGGGCCATCAGGCATACGTCCATAAGATCCTCACCGGAAGAGCTGAAGGCTTCGATACTTTGAGACAGTTCGGCGGAATGAGCGGCTTTCCCAAGGCAAAGGAATCCGAGCATGATATCTTTGATACGGGACATTCCACCACGTCGCTTTCCCTGGCCTGCGGTATGGCTGCCGCAAGGGATATCAAGGGCGAGAAGCATGAGGTGGTAGCCGTTATCGGCGACGGATCCCTTACAGGCGGCATGGCTTACGAGGCCATGGACAACCTGGGTTTCAAAAAGAACAAGGTCATAATCATTCTGAATGACAACGGCATGTCCATTTCCAAGAACGTGGGCGGCATATCGAAATATCTCGGTGCCATCCGTACTTCCCAGGGATACAGAAGCGCAAAGAAATTCGTCAAGGATAAGGTGGATACCACCAAGGCAGGCCACGGCATCGCCCAGGGTCTGGCAAGCTTCAAGAACGACCTGAAGTATACCATGATGAACAATCCGGGCGTATTCTTTGAGAATCTGGGGATGACTTATCTGGGCCCCATCGACGGTCATGACATAAAGCAGATCATCACCGCCCTGAACAAGGCCAGATCCCTTGACGAACCGGTAGTCATCCACTGCCTTACGAAAAAGGGCAAAGGATATTCCATAGCAGAGAAGTATCCCAGAAAGTTCCACGGCATCGGTCCCTTCGATCCGGTAACCGGAGAGGTCCTCAAAAAGAGTTCAAATCCAAGCTTCTCCAAGGTCATGGGAAAGCATCTCATTGAAATGGCCAGAAAAGACGAAAACATCGTGGCTATAACTGCTGCCATGGGAGAAGCTACCGGACTCATGGATATCTCTCTTGAGATACCTGAAAGGTACTTTGACGTGGGTATCGCGGAAGAACACGGAGTGACCTTCGCCGCAGGACTTGCCAAGGCAGGACTGAAGCCCATGGTCTGCATCTATTCATCCTTCCTTCAGAGGGCCTACGACCAGCTGATGGAGGACGTTTGCCTGCAGAACCTTCACGTCGTCTTCCTGCTTGACAGAGCAGGGGTAGTGGGAGCTGACGGCGAGACCCATCACGGTATCTTCGACCTTTCGTATCTGAACACCATGCCGAATATGACGGTGCTTGCGCCTAAGAACGGCGAGGAACTTGAGAAGATGATGGACTGGGCAGCCGAACAGGACGGACCTGTGGCCATAAGGTATCCAAGAGGCGAAGCTGTTTGCGATAACGAAGTTATGTCAACCAAATACGACGCTCCGGGATCATTCAGAGTCTTTTCCGGCAAGGAGATCGACATCTGGACACTGGGCAAGATGTATGACACCGCCCATGAAGTAAGAAAGATACTGGAAAGCAAAGGTTACAGATGCGGCCTTGTGGACGTAAACATGGCCAAGCCTCTGGACGTCAGCGTATATGATACCAATGCCAGATACGTGATCTCCATCGAGGACAATATCGTCACCGGAGGCTTCGGAGACATACTTTGCAAAGCTCTGATGGACAGAAACTGCAAGGTGATAAGGTACGGCTGGCCCGATACTTTCGTGACCCACGGCACCTTCGATCAGCTGGCAGACATGTATGGACTTTCCCCTGAAAAGATCGCGGATTCCATCCTGAAGCACATCGCTTCAGACAAGAAGAGAGGCGGTCTGTTCGGATGAAGGAGAGACTTGACGTACTTCTGGTAAGCAAAGGATTCTTTGATTCCAGAGAAAAGGCAAAGAGAGCCATAATGGCAGGTCTGGTGTTCATCGGTCAGGAGCGCTACGACAAGGCAGGCACCATGGTTCCGGAAGACGCTGACATACACGTGAAAGGGGACACCTGTCCATACGTGAGCCGCGGCGGTCTGAAACTGGAAAAATCCATAAAGACCTGGGACCTGGATCTTGAAGGCGCTGTCTGCATGGATATCGGATCCTCCACGGGAGGCTTTACGGACTGCATGCTCCAGAATGGCGCAACTAAAGTCTACGCGCTGGACGTGGGCACCAATCAGCTGGCATACAGCTTAAGAGTGGATCCCAGAGTGGTGGTGATGGAAAAGACCAACATCAGGGATCTGGACACAGACAGCTTCGAAAAGCTGGACTTCATATCCATCGACGTTTCCTTTATAAGTCTGAATCTCGTACTTCCCGTGGCATCCCGTCTTCTTAAGGAAGGCGGACAGATGGTGGCCCTGGTGAAGCCACAGTTTGAAGCCGGAAGGGAAAAGGTCGGAAAAGGCGGCATAGTGCGCGATAAGTCCGTGCATAGGGAAGTTGTCGAAAACGTGGTAAAATACGCTGAAAACGCCGATTTGAGGCCTTGTGGGCTGTCATACAGTCCCATCACAGGCGCCAAAGGCAACATAGAATATCTGCTCTATATGAAAAAGACTTCTGATGAAGATGTTTTGCTCAAAGAGGCGGATATCAGAAACATCGTTGAAAGCTCACACAGTGAGTTGGATAAATAGATAATAAAGCTAATATTTTTAAGAAAAAAGGAGAATCAAAAATGAAGCTTTCACAGAAAATCCAGGAGATGGAATTATCTCCCATCAGAAAATTCGTTCCTTATGCCGACCAGGCAAGAGCAGCGGGCAAGAAGGTCTACGGCCTGAACATCGGTCAGCCTGACATCAAGACTCCCAGAGCATTCTTCGATGCAGTGCAGAACTTCGATCAGGAAGTACTTGCCTATGCTAATTCCCAGGGAATTCCCGAACTCCTGGATGCACTGGTCGGATACTACAAGAGGATCGGCCTTGATTTCCAGAAGAAGGATCTGCTTATCACCAACGGCGGTTCCGAGGCTCTCAGCATGATCATGACAGCCATCCTCGATCCCGGTGATGAAGTTATCATGGCTGAACCTTTCTATACAAACTACAAGACTTTCATCAAGGCTGCAGGCGGAAACATCGTAGCTATCCCTACAACTGCTGAAGACGGATATCAGTATGCTGTAAGAGAGAAGATCGAAGGAGTCCTTACTCCCAAGACCAAGGCTATCGCCATCATCAATCCGGGAAATCCCACCGGTAAGGTCCTCACCAAGGAAGAAATGGATCTCATCGTTGACATCGTAGTAAAGAACGACCTGTATCTGATCTGCGACGAAGTTTACAGAGAATTCACATATGACGGAAAAGAAATGTCCACCTTCGGAGCATATAAGGAAGCTGAACAGAACGTTATCATCGTTGACTCCGTTTCCAAGAGATTCTCCGCATGCGGCGCACGTATCGGTTCCATCGCTTCCAAGAACGAGGCTCTCATGCAGAACCTCATGAAGATCTGCCAGGCAAGACTTTGCGTTCCTACTCTTGACCAGGTAGGTTCCGCAGCTCTTTACAACCTCGATCCTTCATACTTCGACGATATCAAGAAAGAGTATGAGTACAGAAGAAACGTATCCGTTGAAGCTCTCAACGAGATCGAAGGCATCAAGTACGGTGTTCCCGAGGGAGCATTCTACATCACATGCCAGCTTCCTGTTGACAACGCTGAGAAGTTCCTCATGTTCCTCCTTACAGAGTTCGACGTTAACGGCGAGACCGTTATGTTCGCTCCTGCAGGCGGATTCTACGGAACAAAGGGCGTAGGACAGTCCGACATCCGTATCGCATACGTTCTCAAGGCTGAGGACATGAGAGCCGGCATCAATATCATCAAGGAAGGCATCAAGGCTTACAACGCCAAGTGCGGCAAATAAAAATGATTCAGAAGGATAAAAGGCGATAAGCCTTCGTCGCTTGAAACGGGTCTGACTTGAAACTCGCTTCTCGGACCGTTTGAAAAACTCATGATTCACCTGATTGCTCTGAACTACGTTCAGCATCTGTTATTATCGCTGCACATACAAACAAGTTTGAAGTGCAGCTCACATAACAGATCTAGACGATCAGGCAGAATCATTCAAACAGTTTCAAACGGTTAGCCGCTCGGCTTCGTTTCTTCGTCTGCCGTTTCAACGCTCCTCAGAAAAATCGCCTTGTATCATCTGAATCATAGAATTTTTATATTTCGGGTATTTATCAACAGTTAATATCCGAAATAAAAGATTATATGATTAAGAGGAACATTTAAATGGCTAAATTATCACCGATGATGGAACAGTATTTTGAGATAAAAGAGCAGTATAAGGATTGCATACTGTTCTTTAGACTCGGTGATTTTTATGAAATGTTCTACGAAGACGCGAAGATCGCGTCAAAAGAACTTGAACTGACTTTAACAGGCAAAAATTGCGGCCAGGAGGAAAGGGCGCCCATGTGCGGCGTCCCTTTCCATGCCGCGGATACCTATATCGCAAGGCTTGTAGACAGAGGCTATAAGGTGGCCATCTGCGAACAGACGGAGGACCCGGCTCTTGCCAAGGGCCTTGTGAAACGTGACGTCATCAGGGTGGTGACTCCCGGAACTCTCACTTCAGGCACCATGCTGAAGGAGAACGAGAACAACTACATCGCCTCCGTATATTACGATGAAAAAGCCGGAGAACTGGCCGTATGCTATTCGGACATATCCACCGGCGAACTTTATCTCACGGATTATCACGGAAGCGACGTATACCAGACTCTTCTGAACGAACTGGTGAAGATCAAGGCCAGCGAGATCCTTTTCAGCGAGGACCTGGCCGAAAAGCTTGACATGGATGAGATCAAGCTCCTTACGGACGCATATTTCGACATCCTTCCGGAGACAAGCTATAACGAGAAGAGCCTGAAGGACATGATCCTGGCTCAGTTCGGCATAATCTCTCTTACCAGCATCGGTATGGACGGTAACGGCGCTGACGTCATGGCGCTGGGGGCTTTGCTCTCTTATCTTTTTGAAACCCAGAAGCAGGATCTCAGAGCCATCACTCACGTCAACCGCTATGAGATCGGCACCCATATGACCCTGGATAAGGCCACCATCAGGAACCTGGAGATCACGGAGACTCTTTACGACAAGAACGTGAAGGGCAGTCTCCTGGGAGTCCTGGACAAATGCCAGACGGCAATGGGCTCCAGAAGACTCAGACAGTGGCTTAGAGAACCGCTGAACGATCCGAAGGAGATCAACGACAGGCTGGACGGCGTTGAGGAACTCTTCAACGAGTACCTCATGAGAAATAACATAAGAGAGGCTCTGAGACAGATCTACGATTTCCA
Source organism: uncultured Eubacteriales bacterium (assembly GCA_902778565.1). Taxonomy (GTDB): domain Bacteria; phylum Bacillota; class Clostridia; order Peptostreptococcales; family Anaerovoracaceae; genus RUG754. Next base: position 11,757 of record CACYYH010000032.1, on the reverse strand, counting down.
GAGACTCATGGGAAGGATAGCCTACGGCAACGCCAACGGAAAGGATCTCATAGCCCTGAGGAATTCCATAGCGGTGCTTCCGGACATAAAGGACGAGCTGGGAAACGCCTCATCCTTCATTCTCAGGAACGTGGATCAGAGGATCCATGATTTTGAGGTGATCAGGGACAGGATAGACAGAGCCATATCAGAGGACGCAGGCTTCACCATCAAGGACGGCGGCCTCATCAAGGACGGATATTCCAAAGAACTGGACGACCTGAAGTTCAGCATCAAGGACGGCAAGGAATGGATATCATCCCTTGAACAGAAGGAGAGGGAGAGGACCGGCATCAAGACCGTCAAGGTGGGCTTCAACAAGGTCTTCGGATACTACATCGAAGTCTCAAAATCCTTTGTTGACCAGGTGCCCGAGGACTATATCAGAAAGCAGACCCTGGTGAACGGCGAGAGATTCATCACTCCGGAACTCAAGGAGATGGAGAACCTGGTGCTGAACGCGGAAGCGAAGATCAACGATCTGGAATACCGCCTCTTCATAGAGATCAGGGAATTCATCCAGACCTACGTCAGGGAGATCCAGGAAACGTCGGAAGCCATATCCGATCTGGACGTCCTGGTTTCCTTTGCTTACGTATCCGAAAAACTGGATTACGTGAAGCCCGTGATAGACAATTCATTTGAGATCAATATCGTAAAGGGAAGACATCCCGTGATCGAGCAGACCGTGGAAAACGGACTGTTCATTTCAAACGATACTTATATAAACAACAGCGATCAGTCCATGCTTCTGATCACCGGACCGAACATGGCAGGTAAATCCACTTACATGAGACAGACCGCACTCATCGTGCTGATGGCCCAGGCCGGATGCTTTGTTCCTGCTGAATCCGCTAAGATCGGAGTCTGCGACAGGATATTCACCCGTATCGGAGCCTCAGATAACCTGGCTCAGGGACAGTCTACCTTCTTCGTGGAGATGTCGGAGCTTTCATACATCCTTAAGAACGCAGGACCCAGATCCCTCATCATCCTGGATGAGATCGGAAGGGGGACCTCCACCTACGACGGACTCAGCATAGCCTGGGCTGTGGTGGAGGAACTCTGCAGCGAGGATACGCATATCAGGACTCTTTTTGCGACTCACTACCATGAACTTACGGTTCTGGAGGATGAGATAAAAGGAGTAAAGAACCTGAACGTGGACGTTGCCGAAGAGGGTGGTACCGTGGTATTCCTCCACAAGATCACCGAAGGCAGCGCATCCAGGTCCTACGGTATCCAGGTGGCAAGACTTGCAGGCGTTCCTGCAGGCCTTCTGGAAAGAGCCGAGGACAAGCTTGCAGAACTGGAGAACAACGAGGACAGCAGCAAGCTCAGGGACAAAATGAAGTCCGAGTACAGGATCGATGAAGTAAAAACAAATAACGCAAACAAAGCTGCCGAGGACGTACAGATGTCGCTCTTCGACCTGACGCCGGATCCCATAATCACTAAGCTCAGGGAACTGGATCTGATGAACGTCACGCCTTCGGAAGCTATAAGAATATTAGAAGATCTTAAGAGGAAGCTATGATCAGAGTATTAGACAAGACAGTATCAGACAAAATAGCCGCCGGCGAAGTGGTGGACAGACCGCTTTCCATAGTGAAGGAGCTGGTGGAGAATTCCATAGACTCAGGAGCCACTTCCATAATCTGTGAGATCAAAAACGGCGGGAAGACCTACATAAGAGTCACCGACAACGGCTGCGGCATTCCCGAAAATGAGGCAGAACTGGCATTCTTAAGGCACGCCACGTCCAAGGTGGAGAAAGTATCGGATCTCGATTCTATAGGCACTCTGGGATTCAGAGGAGAGGCTCTGGCCTCCATCTGCGCTGTATCCCAGACGGAGATGATAACCAAGCAGGCGGACGCCAAGACCGGCATCAGGCTGGTCTACAGAGGCGGAAGGCTGATGACAGGCGAGCAGACAGGCTGCCCCGACGGCACTACAGTTGTTGTAACGGACCTCTTCTATAACACGCCTGCAAGAGCTAAGTTTCTGAAGTCCGTAAGCACTGAAGCGGGACTTATCATCGATTTCATCAGCAGGATGGCCCTGGCATATAAGGACGTGAAGTTCAGGTTCATCAATAACGATAAGATCGTATTTTCCACCATCGGCGACGGAGACCGCTTCAAGACCATCTTAAGGGTATATCCCAGCGTGGACGGCCAGCACATGGTCCCCGTGACATACGAAAGAGACGGAATGAGAGTGGAAGGATATATTTCCACGCCGGCGTTTTCAAAGTCATCCAGGATCTCACAGATCTTCTTTGTAAACGGAAGATCCGTGGATTCCAAGGTCATGGAAAGAGGCGTTACCTACGGTTACAGGGAAAGACTCTTTGAAGGAAGATATCCTGTATGTTTCCTCTTCCTTGAAGTGGATCCGGGAACGCTGGACGTAAACATCCATCCCAACAAGAGGGAAGTGAGATTTGACGAAGAGGGCAAGGTGGCAGAATTCATCGGAGAGGCCATATCAAGTGCGCTTTCCACCAAGGAGGCTGTGGTGAACGCGGCAGACCAGGTATACAGCCGCATGGAAAAGATGGAGGGCATACCTTCTTTCATGAAGGACAACAGATCCAGTGAAAGCCTCTTCAGATCAAATACAGGCGAAAAGAGATCCGAGGGAGAGCAGGTGGATATCAAATCCGTCTTAAGCGCTCAGGAAAATAAGCCGGAGATCAAAAGGGCAGAGATAAAACCTCCTGAAAGGCTGATGCCGCTGGATCCCGAACCTGAAGTGCCCGAAAAGTCCACTCCCGAAAGCGAGTTCGAATTCAAGTTCGACGAGTCTAAGCTGAATCTGGATACAGCGTCAAAGGTATCCGAAGGCAGGAAGGAACCCATCTTCCCCGTAAGGCAGACCCAGGAGCAGCGCACGCCCATCGAGATCTACGCTCCGCTCCTTAAACCCTTTGATTTCAACGACCTTTGGGTAACGGGCTGCATCTTCGATACCTATATCACAGCAACTGACGACAACAACTTCTACCTCATAGACCAGCACGCTGCTCAGGAAAGAGTGTTTTACGAGAAGCTGGTAAACGAGTATGAAGCCGGCGAGAAGGTGCGCCAGACCATATTGGTGCCTCTCATCGTAAACGTGGATTATTCCCAGCTGGAGAACGCTGAAGAATGGATGGATCCTCTCATCGAGATGGGATTCAGCATCGAGGAATTCGGCGGCACTTCCTTCAGAATCACCGAGATACCCATGTTCATGGAGATCGGCGAGGCAGACGTTTTCCTTAAGGAATACCTGACAAACTTCAGGACCGGCAACAATATCAGGAACACCGTGGTCATCAACAAACTGATCATGATGTCCTGCAAGGCGGCGGTGAAAGCTCACGACAAGCTTTCAATGAACGAGATGAAGGCTCTTCTGAGAGACCTTGCAAACTGCAGGAATCCCTTCAGCTGTCCTCACGGAAGGCCCACCGCCATCAAGCTTACCCAGTACGATCTGGAAAAGATGTTCAAGAGAGTTCAGTAACCATTCATGACCGGAAGAAAGATCATAGTTATCGCAGGGCCTACGGCCTGCGGAAAAACTGAATACGCCATCAAAGTGGCCGAAAACACCGGAGGCGAGATAGTTTCCTGCGATTCCATGCAGATCTATAAATACATGTCCATCGGATCCGCCAAGCCCACGGCAGAAGAACTCTCACGGGCAAAGCACTGGCTTGTGGACAAGATAGATCCCCGTGATGACTTCAGCGTAGCCAGATACAGAGACATGGCAAAGGATGCCATAAACGACATTCTTTCCAGAGGAAAGACACCGATTATCGCCGGAGGCACGGGACTGTATCTGAATTCTTTGCTCTACGATATGGACTTTTCCGAGGCTGACAGGGATCTGGAACTCAGACAGACCCTCATGGACGAGGCAGACCTTTTCGGGCCGGAATACGTCTATAAGAAGCTGGAAGCGATCGACCCGGTAAAAGCTTCGAAGATCCACCCAAACAACCTTAAAAAGGTGATCAGGGCACTTGAAGGGGCATCTAACGGAAAAGGTATCGCAGAGTTCAGCGAACTCACAGCCAGGACCGGCGATTACGACGTGCTCCTCATAGGCCTTACCAGAGACAGGGAGGAACTGTACGACAGGATCAACCAGAGAGTTGATATCATGGTGGAACAGGGCCTCTTCGGCGAAGTCGAGGAACTTCTGGAGATGGGTCTTCAGGAGGAAGACATCTCCATGAAGGGCATAGGCTACAAGGAGGTCATCGCATATTATGACGGTCAGATGACCGAAGATGAAGCCATCGACAAGATAAAGCAGAACACCAGGCACCTTGCAAAGCGTCAGCTCACCTGGTTCAGAAGGTATGAAGACATGCACTGGATCAACATAACGGAGCTTGGAGAAGAAGGCGCCATGAAAGAGATAATGGACCTTATAAACGATTTTTTGGATTAAAGTATGGCTGACAGGAAAGAAATAAGGATCCACAACAAGTCCGACAAACCGGACAACGTGATCAAAAAGGAAAACGACATATACATGGAATGCGAATCTCTTGAGGAACAGCTGCCAAGGTTCCTCAGGGGATATTTTGCGTATTTAAAGGGTAATGTGCTGCCCATGACCAGGCTGGCCTATCTGCACGACGTGAGATTCTTCTTCCAGTATCTCATCGACGAAACGGACCTTACTGAAGCGGAGACCACGAAGGACATCAAGCTCGGGGACCTGAACAAGGTGAAGGCGGTGGACGTGAACCTCTTCATAGACTACTGCAGAAAGTACAAGGTCACCGGGGACAAGGTGGTAACCTATTACACCAACGACAATAAATCCCTTGCCCGCAAAAAATCCTCTGTCTCAGTCCTCTTCAAATATCTCTACAGAGATGAACTGGTGGACAAAAACATCACCGACGGCTTCGATCCCATCCGTGTTCCCAAGCCAGGCGAGCGAGAGATCAAGGCTCTTCAGGACGACGAGGTCATGATCATGCTGGACGCCGTTACAAACGGCCAGGGTCTAACCGAAAAAGAGCTCACTTACTGGGAAAAGACAAAGAAGCGGGACAAGGCCATCCTCATCATGTTCCTCACATACGGACTGCGTCTCAGCGAGCTGCAGCAGCTCAACGTAAGTTCTTTCCAGTGGGGAAGAGGGGAGTTCAAGATATACAGAAAGAGGGGCAAGGAATCCATCATGCCGCTTAACGAATCGGTGACAGCTGTTATCCACGATTATCTGGATAACGAGCGTAAGCCCGACTCCGAAGTTGCGGATGAACACAAGGACGCGCTGTTCCTCAGCCTTCAGGGCAAAAGGATGACGGAGCGTCAGATCAGGGAACTTGTAAAGAAATACACCTCCATCGCTCTCAACACTTCGAGAAAAGGCGGATACAGCCCTCACAAACTGAGAGCCACCGCCGCCACGTCTCTCATAGGCCGCGGCAATTCCATCTTTGATGTGGCTGCGCTTCTGGATCACGAGCAAGTCACCACCACACAGCTCTATGCGAGACAGAAGATAAATGTGAAGAGAGATCTTGTTAAAGGCATGGAGTGGGAAATCGAACGAAAAGAATAATCCAAAGAATGATTGCGGCCATTTCCTGTGAGACTCGCTTTGATACATTAACTGCTCGATGCTTGATTCACGAGACGTCACCCTCGTCTCGCTCCGACTCGCTCGGGCATGACGTCAGCCGTTCATCAGCGCATCATCGCAGTATGTATCATGAGCTCGTTCCGAAGGAATAACACGCAATTATTCCTTTCCTCGATTAGTGATAATAGGTGTCGCTGCGCGACGGATCATATGGATTTCAGGCTCTGTCGAGCCTCATGCGTTGTGAGCAAATCTCCGCTCGTTCATATAAATATGGCTCACGGATATTTCCTCACAACACAACTGCCTTAACAGGCGGAAAATCCATATGTGCGAATATTTTGTTTTGAAAGGTTTTTAAGTATGTTATTAAGTGAAAAGTTACTTGTTGAAAAGTTTGGTATAGATGAGAGGGTCGTGGAGCTGGTCAGGGAGACTGAAAAGGAAGTTCAGCCTCATTTCGCTCAGCTTGACGATATCATGGCATATAACCAGTATAAGGTGCTGAAGGTCTTTCAGGAGAACAGGATCTCCGATCTTCATTTCGCCTGGAATACCGGTTACGGCTATGACGATGCAGGCCGTGAGATGATAGAAAAGGTCTACGCAGAGGTTTTCGGCGCCGAAAAGGCTCTTTGCAGACCCACAATCGTGAACGGCACTCATGCTTTGGCTCTGATACCTTTGGGACTTCTCAGGCCCGGTGATGAGCTGATCTACTGCACCGGCGCTCCTTATGATACCATGCAGACCGTTATCGGTCTTACAAGTTATGAACCGGGTAACGGTTCTTTAAGGGACTACGGCGTAACGTACAAGCAGGTGGAACTTCTGCCTGACGGTAACATAGATTTTGAGGCTCTCAAGGCTGCCATCGGACCGAAGACCAGGATGGTCACTCTTCAGCGCTCCACCGGATACGGCTGGAGACCTGCCATGACCATAGACAAGATCGAGGAATGGGCTGCCTTCATGAATGACATCGATCCTTCCATCATCAAGATGGTGGACAATTCCTACGGTGAATTCGTTGATTACAAGGAGCCTACTGAAGTGGGGGCTGACATCATGGCGGCTTCTCTCATCAAGAACCCCGGCGGCGGTCTGGCTCTCACCGGCGGCTACATCGCAGGTAAGGCTGACATGATCGATAAGATCCAGTACAGGATGACCTGCCCCGGTATCGGCGGAGAATGCGGACTGACCTTCGGTCAGACCAGATCCATGTTCCAGGGTCTTTTCATAGCTCCGAGAGTGGTTGCAGGAGCTGTGAAGGGGGCTATACTCCTTGGCAAGTGCTTTGAGAAACTGGGATATGAGGTTTGTCCCGGACCGGAAGCCAAGAGATCAGACATCATCCAGGCCATAAAGCTGGGAGATGAGGAGAGGGTAGTGACCTTCTGCCAGGGCGTGCAGGAAGCGGCTCCCATTGACAGCCACGTGACTTTGGTTCCATGGCAGATGCCCGGATACGAGGATCCTGTCGTTATGGCGGCAGGGGCTTTCAACCAGGGTTCATCTATTGAACTCAGCGCTGACGGACCGATCCGCGAGCCTTTCAACGTATATTTCCAGGGCGGCATTACTTTCGAGCACAGCAAGATGGGAGTATACGGATCCATCGATAAAATGCTTAAAAAAGGCTTGATAACGCTATAATTCTTCGGAATGTTTACATAATATTTGTATAGTTAAGTTTTTTAAAATGAAAGACCGTGAGAAGACTAAAACCATAATAAAGGCCGCGTTTTTCGTACTGCTGATAGTTGTAGTTCCGCTTATTCTTTTTCTGACTAACAGGGAGTTCTTTGCCCAGTTTGAAAGCATAGAAGATGTGGAGGATTTCATTGCAGGTTATGGACATCTCAGCGGTCTTGTTTATATTGTTTTCCAGATATTTCAGGTGGTGATCTCAGTAATACCCGGTGAGGTTTTCCAGGTGGCTGCGGGCTATCTCTTCGGACCGTTCTGGGGAGTTATATATGCGATAATAGGCTGTCTTTTGGGAGAAGCTGTTGCCTTCGGCCTTGCCAGGGTGCTGGGCCAGGGCTTTGTAAGGCTTTTCATGTCGGAGGAACAGTTTACCAAATATCAGGAAAGGCTGAATTCCAACAAGGCTTATACCTTGTGCTTCATCCTTTATCTGATACCAGGTATCCCAAAAGACATACTTTGCTACGTGGCCGGAGCGTCGGAGATAAAGTTCCTGCCGTTCCTTATCATATCCATGGTGGGAAGGCTTCCGGGCCTTATAGGATCCATAGTCATGGGTTCTCTGGTGGATAACGGGAATTACACGCTGGCGGCGGTGATCCTCGGTATCGCATGCGTAGCCGCTGTTATCGGCTTCATTTACAGAAACAAACTGTCGGATTTCATGGACAGACTTAAGGAAAAAAGGAAGGATCAGAAATGAAAGATCTGGAAAAAAACTGCAGAATAGCTCTCGTACAGGCTGAGCCTGTCATGTTCGATAAAGAAGCTTCTCTTAAAAAGGCCCTTGAACTGATAGATAAGGCTTCTGAAAAGAAGCCCGGCCTTGTTGTCTTTCCGGAATTGTTCATTCCCGGCTATCCCATAGGCATGAACTTCGGCTTCAGCATGGGTAAGAGAACGGAGGAGGGCAGGTCCGACTGGAAGAGATATTACGATGCTTCAGTGGTAGCCGGCGGCCCTGAATTCGCCGCATTATCGGAAAAAGCGGCGGAGCTCGGTATCTATATAAGCCTTGGATTCTCTGAGAGAGACGCTGTAAGCGGCACTTTGTATAACAGCAATGCCATTTTTGAGCCTGACGGATCATATAAGGTGCACCGGAAGCTCAAACCCACAGGTTCTGAAAGAGTGCTTTACGGAGATGCGGACAAGGGGTATTTTCCTGTAACGGAAACTCCCTGGGGACCAATAGGAGCGCTCATCTGCTGGGAAAGCTACATGCCTCTTGCAAGAGTCGCTCTTTATGAGAAAGGCATTACGATCTATATCTCGCCGAACACCAACGACAATCCTGAATGGCAGGCAACCATACAGCATATCGCCATCGAGGGCAAGTGCTATTTCATAAATGCCGACATGATCGTAAGAAAAACGTCTTATCCCGCAGATCTCAATGAAAAGGACGCCGTGGAAAGGCAGCCTGAAATGGTCTGCCGCGGAGGATCATGCATCATAGATCCCTTCGGCCACTATCTGACGGAACCCGTCTGGGACCGGGAGGAGATCATCTTTGCGGATCTTGACATGGATCTTCCGGCTTCATGCAAGATGGAGCATGATGCCATCGGACATTATTCCAGACCTGACGTTCTGGAACTCACAGTTCATGAAAAATAATAAGGAGAGTATCGCTTTATGATCAACAGAACATTAACGAAATTCCTGCCTCTGGTTTTCGTCATAGCAGGCATTTTCGTGATCGTTTTCAGCATCCACGGACTTCACCAGCAGGGTGAATTCAGCCCTGCAAAAGGAGTTATCCAGGACATCCAGGAACACATAGAGGCTGATTCCGAGGGCGGTAATGTATCTACTTATGAAGTTACCGTCTCATACACCATCGACGGAAAATCTTACACTTCTGTCATGGGAGATTTTGAGAACGGCTATGAAGTGGGAAAAGAGATCGATATACTCTACGATCCTCAGGATCCCAACGTGATCGTAAGCAAGGGAAAAGGACCTTATTACTATTTTATTGCTGCAGGCATATTCCTGATCCTGTTTGCAGGTTTCACTTTCTTAAGGGGTTTGAACAGATAACATGACTCTTTATATTCCGTTCATCTGCATAGCTATCGGGGCCCTCATAAACTGGAAAGGACTGCCCGAGAAGGCTCTGGATATCATAAACATAATAATGAATTCGGCCTTGATGCTGCTTATGACCGTAGTGGGCCTTAACGTAGGGACTTCAAGGGAAGTTCTGGACAACATCGGTAAGATCGGTCTTAATTGCTTTATTATGTGCCTCAGCTCGGTGTTTTTTGCCGTGCTTCTGATGGTCATACTGGAAAAGACCATAGTTCCCCTTGAAGAGATCCGCCTGAAACTCCTGGAGGAAAAAGGTCTGAACCTCAAGGCCGTTCCTGAGAAGAAGGGTGTGGATCCTTTGATGATCTGCATGCCTCTGGCCATAATACTGGGACTTCTTCTGGGGATATTCGTATGTCCGGACATTAAGGAAAGCACTCTGGACACGCTTCTCACCATATCTCTGATCTTCCTCTATACGGGAGCCGGAGTATCCCTTGCCACCAACAAGACGGCATTCCTTTATATAAAGAAGCTGGGCCTCAGGATACTTTTGCTGCCGCTGGCCATTTTTGTCGGAGGTCTTGTTTCAGGACTTATCATGTCAAAGCTTCTGGGAGTGGATCTCTGCTGGTCAGTGACTGCTTCATCCACCATGGGATATTACAGTCTGCCGGGAGCCTTCATGACCGAAGCCTACGGCGTTGAAGCCGGCATTTACGGCTTTATGGTGAACATATTCAGAGATATATGCACAGTTACTCTGATGCCGCTTCTCAAGCGCATATCCAAGGGAGCTCCCATAGCTTCCGGCGCCGGCGGCTGCATGGATTCCATGTTCATACCTGTTACCAGGGCCGTTGGTCCGGAACTGGGCATTGCAGGACTTATAGTGGGAACCATCATAACGATATTCGTTCCGTTCTGGCTGCCTCTGAGCCAGATGATCTTAGGATAAAAAGGAGGCAAAAAATGATCGAGACAATAATGGACAGAAAAAGCGTCCGTTCCTATGACGGAAAAGGTCTTACCGCTGAAGAACGCGATAAGATGCTGGAATATTCAAAAAACATCAGGACACCCTTCGGCATCGAGGCCGAATACCGCATCCTGGACGCAGCTGAATACGGGCTTTCAAGCCCGGTGCTGACGGGAGTCGACACTTATATCGCAGGAAAAACGGAAATAAAGCCTTTGGCTGACGTATCCTTTGGATATGGCTTCGAAAAGCTTCTTCTTTATGCAGTAAGCCTGGGACTCGGCACTGTATGGATCGCCGGTACCATGGACCGTGATGCCTTTGAAAAAGCCATGGAACTCAAGGATAACGAGTTCATGCCTTGTATGAGCCCTCTGGGACATCCGGCGGCCAGGCGTTCAATGAGAGAAAGCCTTATGAGAAAAGGCGTCGGAGCAGATTCAAGGAAGCCTTATAATGAACTGTTCTTTGAAGGAACTTATGGAACGCCTATTTCAGATGCAAAATATCAGGAGCTGAAAGATTGTCTGGAAGCCGTAAGATGGGCGCCTTCAGCCGTTAATAAGCAGCCCTGGAGACTTGTGATAGACGGTGATAAGATACATTTCTTCGAGCATCGCGACAAGGGTTATAAACTTGCAAACGGTATGGATCTTCAGAAAGTCGATCTGGGTATCGCCGTATGTCACTTTGATCTTGCCCTTGACGAAAAAAGCAGCGGACACGAGATCGTGATCGACGAACCCGGCCTGGAGCTTCCCGAATATACGGAATATATCTGCACGTTCAGGCTTTGATGATTTACGCTGCGGTTTTCGGTCGCAGCGTATTTTTTTGCTTGACTCTGACGTTACGTAATAGTTTATATTGGTCTCAGGAGGAAAAAGAAATGAAAACAGTTCATGAAATAAGCGAGCTTACGGGACTCAGCATCAGGACGCTTCAGTATTATGACAAGACAGGACTCCTGAAGCCCGCTGCTTATACAGAAGCCGGATACAGATTATATGATGAGAACAGTCTTATGAGACTTCAGCAGATAATGCTTTTCAGAGAGCTGGAATTTCCTCTGAAGGACATAAAGACCATTATCGATGATCCGGATCTCGATAAAACAAAGGCTCTGGAGGCTCAGATCGAGCTTCTGAGGCTCAAAAGAGAACAAATCGATAAACTCATCGGTTATGCGGAATCATTACGTAAAAACGGAGGAATAAACATGGATTTTGAAGCATTTGACAAGACGAAGATCAAAGAATACGCCGAAAAAGCCCGTGATACCTGGGGAAACACCGAAGCTTATAATGAATACAGCGAAAAGTCAAATGGAAGAACAGACGCTGAAAACGGCATCCTGGCAAAGGAAATGATGGATATCTTCA
>CACYYH010000031.1 GCA_902778565.1 uncultured Eubacteriales bacterium | reverse complement strand
CATAATGATCGGCAAAAATAAGTGGAAAAAGAAGGAAAACGATCAGACTCTCAACTGCAACGTCACCGATTCAAAAGACGGTCAGAACCACTTCTGGCTGCTGAAGAAAAAACAGTAAAACATATATACAGACCGTAAAGATGATGCTCTCATTCGACTTGGCCTATACTTTTTAAACTTGAGCAACTCTCCTATTCTATGTATAATATAGCAAGATAACATCAGGAGGACATTAATATGAAGAAGACACTTTGTCTGATAATGATCTGCCTTATGGCAGTTATGCTGTTCGCGGCATGCGGCGGCAGCCAGGAACCTCAGGAGGCTGAAGAGGGCGGCATAGACTATATGGCTCTTGTTAATAAGGAGTATCCGCTTCCGGAGGGCTGGGAGGACGCTATTGAGACTGTTCATTACACCAACTCTGTGGGCGATGACGTTGAGGTTGAAAAGAAAGCCTGGGATGCGTATGAGCAGATGAAGGCTGACCTTGAAAAGATGGACATTCACGTTGATCTGGATTCCGCAAGGAGAACCATTGATGCACAGCAGAAGATCGTGGATGATTTCACTGAGAAGTATGGCGCAGATTACGTCAAGCGCTATGTGGCAGTACCTGGTTATTCCGAGCATCACACCGGTCTTGCTCTCGACCTTTATCTGAACGTGGACGGCGTTGACATGTATGAGAACGAGGAGATGATCCAGTACCCTGAGATCTGGGAGCAGATCCACGCCAAGCTTGCAGACTACGGTTTCATTCTTCGCTACCTTGAAGGAAAGGAAGCCATCACAGGTTACGGCTATGAACCTTGGCACATCAGATATATAGATAATGTTGACGTTGCTAAGGAGATAATGGAGAAGGGCATAACCCTTGAGGAATATCTGGACAAGCTTCCGACTACGGACGTTGCGCCGCCGGAAGACGACGAATAATTTGACATGGTTACCGGCCGGCAGTTTTGTCCGGCCGGTGTTCATTTTAATTGACACAGGGACGGTTTTGTGATAAAATTCTAAAGTCCCGTGGGGGAGTAGCAAGCGCATAAAGCGTTGCAAGTCAACAATCGCGATCTAAGATCTGGCTTGCATCAAATTGCGAGACTCATGTATAGGAAGCCTATACTTTGAGTCTTTTTTTGTTATCCGGCTCACGGTTACGGCGAAGATAACCATATTCATTATAGAGAGGAAAAGAATGAAGTATTATCTTGAAGAAAAAGAACAGGTGCTGGTGGACGTGAAGAGCTCTGAAGATGGCCTTACTTCCGAAGAAGCATCGAAGCGCCTGGCTGCCAACGGAAAGAACAAGCTGGCAGAGGCAAAGGGCAAACCGCTGATCGTAAGGTTCTTCGAGCAGATGACGGATCCCATGATCATCATCCTTCTGGCAGCAGCTCTGGTATCCGGAGTTCTGTCAGTGGTGCAGGGCGAATCCTTTGCAGACGTGATCATCATCCTGGCGGTAGTTATCGTCAATGCCGTCCTGGGCGTCTACCAGGAGAACAAGGCAGAGAAGGCCATAGAAGCGCTGCAGCAGATGTCTGCGGCTACTTCCAAGGTACTGAGGGACGGACACGTGCAGATCGTTCATTCGGAAGATCTGGTGGTTGGAGACGTTATCCTGCTTGAAGCAGGAGATGCAGTTCCGGCTGACGCGCGTATAATCGAGAACGCCAGCCTTAAAGTGGAGGAGGCCGCTCTCACCGGAGAGTCTGTGCCTGTAGACAAATACGTTGAAATGATCATGCTCAGGGAAGAGTCAAAGGACATTCCTCTGGGTGACCGCAAAAATATGGTCTACATGGGCTCCACCGTTGTTTACGGCAGAGGTTCTGCAGTCATCACTGCTACGGGCATGGATACCGAGATGGGTAAGATCGCAGAGGCTCTTACGCTGGCTGAAGACAGCCAGACTCCGCTCCAGATCAAGATGGCTCAGCTCAGCAAGACACTTACTTGGCTTGTGCTTGTGATCTGCGTCGTGGTATTCGGCGTACAGCTTATCAGAGCACGCGGCATCAACTTTGAAGTCATAATGAATTCATTCATGATAGCCGTTTCACTGGCAGTTGCGGCGATCCCCGAAGGTCTGGCGGCAGTAGTTACAGTCGTACTTTCCATCGGCGTCACCAACATGTCCAAACGTAACGCCATCATCCGCAAACTTACAGCTGTAGAGACCCTGGGCTGCGCTCAGATCATCTGCTCCGATAAGACCGGAACTCTTACACAGAACAAGATGACCGTTGTTGACTATTTCGGGGACGATGAGCAGATGCTCACCCGCGCCATGGCTCTTTCATCGGATGCTGAGAACGACGATGACATGAACGTCACCGGAGAGCCTACTGAAGCCGCTCTTGTGGCATGGCTGAACACCCACGGCATCAACAAGAATGAACTCAAGAAGCAGTATCCGAGAGTAGGGGAAGCTCCTTTCGATTCAGGCCGTAAGATGATGTCCACCGTGCATTGGGTAGACTCCGGTTTCGGAGACGCTGTCAGGACTACGGACAGGACCTATGTCCAGTTCACAAAAGGCGCTCCCGACGTTATTTTGAACAGATGCACACACCGTCTGTCAGGTGAAGAGATCGTCCCCATGACAGATGAATACAGAGAATATATCGTCCGCGAGAACAAAGCCATGGCTGACCGCGCTCTCCGCGTGCTGGCCTGCGCAGCAAGGATGTGGGATGATATGCCCATTTTCTTTGAGGCAGATCATCTTGAACATGACCTGGTATTTGTAGGACTTACCGGCATGATCGACCCGGTGAGACCTGAGGTGAAAGACGCCATCGTGGAATGCAAGTCCGCAGGCATCAGACCCATCATGATCACCGGAGACCACATCGATACAGCCTGCGCCATCGCAAAAGAACTGGGCATCCTGAAGGAAGGCAATCTGGCCATTACAGGTTCTCAGTTAAGCGAGATGGACGACGAAGAATACGAGTCCAAGTTCAGAGACATAGCTGTATATGCCCGTGTGCAGCCTGAGCACAAGACCAGGATAGTTAACGCCTGGAGAGGTGCGGGTTTTGTAACAGCCATGACCGGAGACGGCGTAAATGACGCTCCGTCAATTAAGTCAGCTGATATCGGAGTTGGCATGGGAATCACAGGAACTGACGTAACAAAGAACGTTGCGGACATGGTTCTGGCAGATGATAACTTTGCCACCATCGTAGGAGCCGTTGAAGAAGGACGCCGAATCTACGATAACATCAGAAAAGCAATCCAGTTCCTTCTGGGCTCCAACATGAGCGAGGTGCTTTCCATATTCGCAGCCACCATCATGGGCTTCGTCATCCTGAAACCTGTACATCTGCTGTGGATCAATCTGGTCACAGACTGCTTCCCGGCTCTGGCTCTCGGTACTGAAAAGGCAGAACCCAAGATCATGGAGAGAAAGCCTCGTGAGGCCAAGGCAGGCATCTTTGCCGGCGGCATGGGCTTAGATATCATGTATCAGGGTGTGCTGGTAACCATACTGACCCTTGCTTCATATTTCATCGGTCACTACATGCAGACCGGAACCTGGGAGATCACCAATTCTGCAGATGGAACCACCATGGCCTTCCTTACAATGTCCATGGCTGAGATATTCCACTCACTGAACATGAGATCCCAGAGAGGAAGTATCTTTAAGCTCGGATCCATGAACTGGCTTCTGATAGGCGCAGCCATCGGATCACTGATCCTGACCACTGCTGTCTGCGAGATACCTTTCATGGCAAAAGCCTTTGAATTCACAACGGTTGATCCCATCGAGTACGGCATAGCCATCGGCCTTGCGGTACTGATGATACCTATCGTCGAGATAGTGAAAGCCATACAGAGAGCTTCAAACAAACAATAAGCAAAAAAAACGCCCGGCACATCAGCCGGGCTTTTTATTTTTTGTCTATTCAATGTATGCGAGAGGGCAGACGGCTATACATTTGCCGCAGGTGCCCGCAGTATCAACAGATAACTCTTCGATCATTTTGTCATGGTAAGTCTCCTGCAGATCCTGACAGTCGAAATTACCGCCATCGAACCAGTGGGTAAGTGCACCTACGGGGCAGGCATCCAGACAGATGGTGCAGTCACCTCCGTCAAGTCCCATGCAGACAGGACCGTCGTAAGGCCTTGAAGGCGTGAGCTCAGCTGTGGTCAGAAGGGAACAGTATCTGACAGCTGAACCTTTGGAGGTCATAAGGATCCTGTTCATGCCGAACCTTCCCAGACCGGCGGCACAGGCCATAGTCCTGTGGGACCAGGAGGACACCGGGTTAGACTGGTCATAGTCGTTTGTGGCTTTGACTGTGGACGCCTCATAGCCCTGTGACCTGAGATAGTCTGCGACGATATTTGAAATAAGCTCGAAGTTTTTGTTTATCAGCACATAGGCTTCGCTCCATACAAGTCCGGAGAACTTGGCGAATTCCGGGTCATGAGCGACTTTCTTTGTAAAGGGCACCGTGTAAGCGATTATGGTCCTTGCGCCTGGAAGCTGGTCCTCAGGTGAATCATGCCAGGGGCCTACGATCTCCTTTACGTTGACTATGGCAGGATCGTCAACTGAGACAAAGCCTACCATGGGTTCTCTGAAGAGATCCGGCCTGCCGATCTTTCTTACTTCATCTTTAATGATCTTTTCGATCTCAGTTCTGATGTCTTGATTCATGATGTTTTCCTCCTGCCTGATTGCGTTTATTATACTCTGCTTTTCTCATTTAAACACTCCATCACGGCAACTATTGAATAATTCTATAGACTTGGCAAACGTATAACAATATTCAATTTTACTATCAAAAATACGAGTGATAACATTTTTATATAGTAAAGGATAAAAGAACCATAAAGGAGGATACTCAATTGGCTCTGTTCAATGAATTTACAAACATGCATTTTTTCTCGCTTCCGGGCCTGATAGCAGTGATCGTCATCATAATACCGAACCTGCTGTTCATGAAAAAGGCGCAGGCTACGAAGCCGGATGACCTTGAGACTGCCGGCATAAAAGTTTCCAGGATGGAATTCTGGAGCAGGTTAATGCTTAACTTCGTGCTCCCGCTGATGGGATATCAGAGGCTGGATGATTACTGGATGTACGCCGCCATAGTGATACTGGTGCTTTACTATATCTGCTGGATCAGATTTGCCATGGGTGGCTGCTTCTATCCGGACATTTATCTTAAGAGCCTGGTTGGAATACCGATCCCCATCGATATCCTGAACGTGCTGTATTTCACGGTAGTATCGATCTGGCTCTGCAACTTCCTGGCACTGGTGCTTTCAGTGGACTACGCGATTTGCAGGATCATAAGCGCGACCAAGGCTTATCAGGATCTTAAAACGAGAGAATACTATTGATCATAAAGGAGAATACCATGGAAAAGAAAGCCAAGATCGGACTTCTCCGCTGGGAGAAGGGACACGTTCCTATGGGACTCATGCAGCTGGAAGGACTCAAAGGCAATTCAACAAACCCCGAATCCTATCCCTTTGAAGTGGACATGAGACACGTTGAGGTCGCATGCACTGAGACCATCATCACACATCCTTCCCAGGAAGTGTGCGACAGATTCATCGAGATCGGAAAGGAAATGCAGGCTGAAGGAGTAAAGGCCATCACAGGTTCCTGCGGCTTTAACGCTATTTTCCAGAAACAGGTGTCAGAAGCGTTGGACATTCCGGTGTTCCTGTCGTCGCTTCTGCAGGTGCCTTTTGCTCTTCAGACCATAGCACCTTCAAAGAAAGTAGCGGTAATGACTGCATACGGTTCAAGCCTTACAGCCGAGCATTTTGGTTACTGCGGAGTGGATGACATGTCCAGAATAATTGTACTGGGTCTGGAAAACTGCCCGGAATGGAACTCCATCTTTGAAAAGGAGGACGAAGCTGTCGACATGGACCTGGTAGAAAAGGAGATCATGGGAACGGCTCTTGGCGCTGTTAAGGATCATCCTGAGATCGGCGCCTTCGTACTGGAGTGCACGGACCTTCCGCCCTTCGGACCTGCTATAAGAGAAGCTACCGGACTTCCGGTATACAGTTTCAGCACCATGATAGGCTATATGGCCCTGATGCTTGGAGAAATCAACCTTTATTGAAAATATTGATAATAAATCATCAATTATAGACAACATAAATAATCAGTTGTTTTTTCACAGGGAGGCTTAATATGAAGATCGCATTACCTAAAGAAATAAAGTCGGGAGAATATCGCGTAGCCATGATCCCGTCAAACGTTGCTAAACTTGTCGATGCAGGCCATACAGTATACGTTGAAAAAGACGCAGGCGCTGCTGCCGGTTATCCTGACGAGGAATACATTGCGGCAGGGGCTGAGATCGTAGCAACTGAAAAGGACTGCTTTGATAAAGCGGAAATGGTGGTAAAGGTGAAGGAGATACTTCCTGAGGAATTCGGACTCCTCAAAGAAGACCAGATCCTTTTCACATATATCCATTCTTCCACCAGAAGAGCCATGACGGAAGAGATACTGGGCTCCAAGTGCATCGGTTTTGCCATGGAAGACATGATGGACGACAGAGGACACTTCATCCTTCTGGAACCCATGTCAAGGATAGCAGGGGAGATAGGTTTCCTTTACGGACTCTTCTATTCTCAGACTATCTTCGGAGGTCTGGGCAAAGCCATCAACGGCTCCATCGGAGTCAAACCCATGAAGGTGGTGATCTTCGGTGCAGGAAACGTAGGCGTAGCAGCTGCCAGACTTGCGCTGGGCTTAAACGCCGACGTAGTGCTCATGGACGTGGATCTTCTCAAACTGGAGGACATCCTGGCCAACAAGCTTCCCAACGTAAGGACCTGCTATTCCAACAAAGCCAATATCACCAAGGAAATCAAGGACGCAGATCTGGTGCTGAACTGCGTAAAGTGGTTCCCGGGACTCACCCTGATCTCGAAGGACATGCTGGAGCTCATGCAGCCTAACGCCATGATCGTCGACATCGACGCTGAACCCGGCGGAGCCATCGAATCCTCAAGGTTCACCACACACGACGATCCGGTATTCATTGAAAAGGGCATCCGCCACATCGGAATCCCTAATCTTCCTTCCGCAGTATCCAACACCGCGTCTGCAGCTCTCTCAAACGCTTCCATCAAGTATATCAAGGAGATCGCTGACAAGGGCTGGAAGAAAGCCGCAATGGAAGACAAGTGCCTTGAATACGGTCTGGATTTCGTAAAGGGATATCTGACCTTCAAGACCACTGCTGAAGCTCTCGGCATGGAGCTTACGGACAAGCAGTGGTGCTATGAAAACCTTTGACCGTCAATAGACAGCAGGTCAATTATATGATTATCTTAGGGAACCGCCGCGGCGGTTCCTTTTTTCGACAAAAAACTGTCGCTTTTTGCTTTTGTAAATAGTAAAAGTGAAAACAATTCATATTTTATATTGGATAAGATGTTCCCCGGATAATACAATTTAGACAGTAAACCAATGCGGTGTGTTTTTTGTTATGTAAATAATGGAGGAAAATATGTCTGATTATGTAAAAATGTGGGAAGATCTGGGTATGGATCTTGAGACCCATGACCAGTTATGCCAGGTACTGCCGACAGCATTCGGAGACGTTTATCTTTCACAGGAAAACCGTCCCGAAGGAATGGGCTTCTGGGATTTTGTAGTATCCGAGATCCACGGTATCAGACCTTCTGAACTGATCGAAGCACAGAAGAACGGCCAGAAAGTTTTCGGAACCTTCTGCGTATACGTTCCCGATGAAGTAGTGATCGCAGCAAACGGTATCGTTACCGGCCTTTGCGGCGGATCACAGTTCTGGGTACCCGGAGGAGAAAAGGTACTTCCCAAGAACACCTGCCCGCTGATCAAGGCATCTGTAGGTGCAAGACTCGACAGGACCTGTCCTTTCTTCAGGATCGCTGACATGTACGTAGGCGAGACTACCTGTGACGGAAAGAAGAAGGCTTATGAGATCCTGGCTGAGGACGTACCCGTTCACGTAATGGATATGCCTCAGATGAAGAGAGCTGAGGACTACGACAAGTGGGCTCATGAGATCGAACTCTTTGCAGGCGTGGTAGAGGAGCAGACCGGAAACAAGGTAACTCCTGAGAAACTCGCTGAAGCTATCAAGATCATCAATAACAAGAGAAAAGCTCTCAAGAGAGTATACGACGCCAGAAAGGCTGACAAGCTGCCTATCTCCGGCAAGGACGCTCTCCTTATGATGCAGATCGCATTCTTTGATGATCCCGTAAGATGTGCAGAAATGTGCAATAAGCTTGCAGACGAGCTTGATCAGAGGATCGCAGACGGCGTATCCGTATTCCCCGAAGGAACCAAGAGGATCCTCCTTACAGGAACTCCTCTCGCAATTCCCAACTGGAAGCTGCATCACATCATCGAGACCAGCGGAGCTGCAGTAGTATGCGAAGAGATGTGCACAGGAACCAGATACTTCGAAAATCTCGTGGACGAGACCCAGACCACCCTTGAGGGACAGTACAAGGCTCTCGCTGACAGATACATGAAGAACAACTGCGCATGCTTCACTCCCAACGAGGGAAGGATCGACGATATCATCAGACTCGCAAAGGAATACAAGGCAGACGGAGTTATCGACGTTAACCTTAAGTTCTGCAGCATCTATGATACTGAAGGATTCTTCGTTGAAAGAGCTCTCAAGGAAGCAGGCATCCCTGTACTCGGCATCGAGACCGACTACACCGATTCCGACGCTGAACAGCTCAAGACCAGGATCGAAGCCTTCATCGAAATGCTCGGCTGAAAGAAAAGCTGAATATGACAGAAGAGAAAAGACGAACTGAAAAAGATCGGAACTATTACATTCTGTTTGAAAACTACACCCATGGTCTGGCATTGGATAAGATCCTGAAGGAGGAGGGCATTCCTGCGAGGATAGCGCCAACCCCCAGATCCATCCAGGGAGAACTGTCCTGTGGCATGTCGCTTCTGGTACTCGAGAAGGACATTGCGGCAGTCCGGGAATGCATAGAAAGGCGCAAGCCGAAATACTACAGCATCGTGGAGATGGAATGTCAGATCAATCCCAACAGAAATGTGTTTTGCTGACCTGAACCCCGGGGGTTATACCTTCGGGGTCTTGGTCGTGCATAAAAGAGGGTAAAATGCACTATATCGGAATAGATATCGGGTCCACAAGCGCCAAGACGGCGGTACTGGACGAGAACAAAAATATACTGGAAGTCTTTGCTCAGCCCACGGGCTGGAGCAGCATCGATACCGCTGAGTCCATAGGAAAGAACCTCAGGGAAAAAGGCTTTGCACCTGAAGAGTGCAAGGTCGTATCCACAGGTTACGGCAGGGTGGCGGTGCCGTTCTCTGACAAGACGGTGACTGAGATAACCTGCCACGCCAAGGGAGCGTCTCTGATATTCGGACTGGAGGACCTTCTGGTGGTGGATATAGGGGGACAGGATACCAAGGTCATACTGATCGAGAATGGCTTTGTAAAGGACTTCGTAATGAACGACAAGTGCTCCGCCGGTACCGGAAGATTCCTGGAGGTCATGGCCAACACTCTGGCCATGCGTCCCGATGAACTCTGTACCCTGGCAAAGTCAGGTGGGAACACTTCCATCAGTTCCCTTTGCACGGTATTCGCTGAGTCTGAGGTGATCTCACTGATTGGCCGCGGAGAAAAGAAGGAGAACATCGCTTTCGGAGTTGTGGATTCCATCATAAAAAAAGTGGCCATCCAGGCCAACCGTCTGCCGGCAGGAAGCAAACAGGCCGTGCTGACCGGGGGACTTTGCGAATGCGACTATATCTGTGAGGCTCTTTCGAGAGAGCTGAAAACAGAAGTGATAACGGATAAAAACGCCAGATTTGCCGGAGCCATCGGCGCGGCGCTCTGCGGAATGTGATATATTTTTTGGAGGAAGAAATGGATACTATAAAAGTAAACGCCATGGGTGATCAGTGCCCTATCCCCGTTATAAAGACTAGAAACGCCATCAATGAACTCAAGGAAGCTGCTATAATTGAAGTAGAAGTGGACAACGAAGTAGCAGTTCAGAACGTTTCAAGATTTGCAACCTCAAAGAACTTCAAGGTCAAGGCTGAAATAGTAGGAGACAAACATTTCAGGATCACCATTGAAGCAGAACCCACAGGAGATGCTCCTGCTGCAAACGATGAACAGATCGAATGCGGAGTTGACAGAAGAGGGGATACCATCGTTGTAGTCAGTTCCGCCACCATGGGCATCGGAAACGATGAACTGGGAAAAGTGCTCATCAAGGGATTCCTCTA
Source organism: uncultured Eubacteriales bacterium (assembly GCA_902778565.1). Classification (GTDB taxonomy): domain Bacteria; phylum Bacillota; class Clostridia; order Peptostreptococcales; family Anaerovoracaceae; genus RUG754. The sequence continues at coordinate 10,079 of CACYYH010000031.1, read as the reverse complement.
TGCAGTATCTCAGCTGGAGGAACTCCCGAAGACCATACTTTTCTATAACGGCGGAGCTACTCTCACCACCGAAGGTTCAGCATCTCTTGAAGATCTGAAGAACATGGAAGCCCAGGGAGTTACCATCAAGACCTGCGGCACCTGCCTGGATTACTATGGCTTAAAGGATAAACTTCAGGTAGGAACCATCACCAACATGTACGATATCGTTGAAACCATGGACAAAGCAGCCCATATCATAAGACCGTAATGATCTATCTTGACAATGCAGCCACAACTTTAAAAAAGCCTGAATCGGTCATCGATGCTGTAGCCAACGCCATGAGGACCATGGGAAACAGTTCCAGGGGCACTCATGAAGCCAGTCTCGGCACGTCAAGGACCATCTTTGACACCAGGATAAAGCTGGCGGAGTTTTTTGGGGCGGATGATCCGGAGAACGTGATCTTTACATGCAATTCCACGGAAGCCCTCAATATTGCCATCAGAGGCACCGTTCATTATGGCGATCACGTGATAACATCGGTACTTGAACATAATTCCGTGCTCCGTCCCCTTTATCTCCTTGAAAGCGAAAGCAAAGTCAGTCTAAGTTTCCTGAGTTCGAATGAAAAGGGAGATATAGACCCGGAGGAGATCAGGGAACTGGTAAGACCTGAGACTAAAGCCATAGTGGTGACTCATGCATCCAATCTCACGGGCAATATGACAGATATCAAAAGGATCACCGAAATAGCTCATGAGTACGGACTGCTGACCATAGTGGATGCTTCACAGACTGCAGGTTCAAAGAAGATCGACGTAAAGAACATGGGAATAGACATTCTTTGCTTCACAGGCCATAAAGCCATGATGGGACCTCAGGGCACCGGAGGGCTTGTAATAGGAGAGGGAGTCGATATCAGACCTTTTAAAGTCGGCGGAACAGGGGTCAAGAGTTATTTGACCACGCAGCCTGAGGAATATCCTGCCAGGCTGGAAGCCGGTACCATGAACGGCCATGGTATAGCGGGGCTCAACTCTGCAGTTGATTTTATCTGTTCTGTAGGACTCGATGAAATAGACCGCAAAGAACAGGAACTGATGAAAAGGTTTTATGATGGAGTAAAAGATATATCCGGGATAAAGATCTACGGCGATTTTGATGCGCCCAGAACGGCCATCGTATGCCTCAACATAGGTGACTGCGATTCAGGACAGGTGTCTGACGTGCTGGCAGTTGATTACGGCATAGCCACAAGGCCGGGCGCACACTGCGCGCCTCTCATGCATAAGGCCCTTGGGACAGTGTCACAGGGAGCCGTCAGGTTCAGTTTTTCATATTTTAATACTTTTGATGAAGTGGATCAGGCTGTGAAAGCCGTGAAAGAGATCGCTGAAGAGCTGAAGATATGATAAAAGAAAGATCGCTAAAAAGAATAATAACCTTCCATACCACAACAGATGCCATCGGATTCGAGAGGTACTGCATGGAGAACGGCATTCCCGGAAGGCTCATTCCTGTGCCAGGGGAGATATCCGCAGGCTGCGGCATGTGCTGGATGGTGCCGTTGGAAAAGGCCGAGGCTGCAGACCGGCTTTTAAAGGAAGGCATATTGAAGACAGAAGGAAGCTATCTGCTTACGATGTAATGAAAAGCAAAGATCCGCGCGATGTGCGCGGATCTTTTTTATTTGATGATAATGGGTTTGCCATGACGTTCTTCGGCGTATCCTACGACGGACGCCACCGGTATGCTTTCTCTGAGCTCCCGGAGAAGCTTCTGCCCGTCTTTTTCGGGTATCGCTATCAGAAGTCCTCCTGAGGTCTGAGGGTCGTACAGGACATCTGTCAGAGCCAGATCGACGCCGGTCTCTTCGGCTGCCCCGCAGCTGATCCACTCGCGGTTACCGTAGGCACCGCTTGGAATGATGCCCATCTGTGCCATCTCATAGGCCTGCGGAAGGATGGGCAGAGAGCTGCTGTCGATGGTTATGGTCACTCCGGAACCTTTGGCCATCTCGTAGGAATGGCCCGCCAGACCGAAGCCTGTGACGTCGGTGACCGAGTGAACAGGGTATTTTACCATGATCTCGGCAGCGGCCTTGTTCAGCGTGGCCATGGATTCGGTCACGGCTTTGGCAGCCTCCTTGCTGATGAGGTCCGCTTTCATGGCGGTGTTCAGTATTCCGGTACCCAAAGCCTTGGTGAGTATGAGCACGTCACCGGGTTTTACTTCGGAGTTCTTAAGCACTTTGGCAGGATCCACGAAACCGGAAACGCAGAGCCCGTACTTGGGTTCCTCGTCCTTGATGGTGTGACCTCCGCAGATAACAGCTCCGGCTTCTTTGCACCGGTCATAGCCGCCCCTCAGTATCTCAAGGGTCACCTCCTGCTCCAGATCCTCAGGTATGCAGAGTATGTTCATTGCGAGTTTCGGACTGCCGCCCATGGCGTACACGTCTGAAAGGGCGTTGGCGGCAGCTATCCTGCCGTAGTCGAAGGGATCATCAACTACAGGAGGGAATATATCGACGGTCTGGATGAGGGCCAGATCATCGCTTACCTTGTATACTGCAGCGTCATCGGAGGTATCAAAGCCCACCAGAAGATCGGGGTCGCTCATACGTGGCAATTGACGCAGTACCTGCGTCAGGTCGCTTGGCGCAACTTTTGCCACTCATCCGCCGCGGCTGGTCATCTGAGTAAGTCTTCTCTTTTCTTTTTCCGACATGGCCCTCACCTCCTTTCGCATATTACACATTAATAATTATCCATCTTCATTATAACATAAGCAGGGCATTAGTCATCTAAATACACGGATAATTTATATTAATAATAATACGAATTAAATATAGATAATATCTATAATAATGCATAGTTTATTGACGAATATTCAGCGATTGGGGTAAAATTATGCTATGAAACCGATAATTATAACCAACAATCCAAAAGTTTACGCCGAATTTTTTGCCGGGAACAATAATTTGCCCGGCACGTTTGAAGTGGATTTCCGGGGGGATATGACCCAGGAGGACATCCTTTTGAAGGCCAGAGATCTGATCCATCTCGGAGGCAGACTCATCATCCATCCCATGATGGGAAGGATCAAGCCTCATGAAACTCCGTACAAGTCGGTTTTTATGGAGATACCTGATGAGGGAGAGCCAGACGCCGGAACGGACTTCATGAGCGTAACGATCATAGAGGACAGCATATCTGAGACTAGGAAACTGCTGAATGATACTTTTATGAAGAAATACGATGAAACTATGCTGAAGGATCTTCAGTATCTCGATTATCTTCTGATAAAAAGCGGAATAGAGGAATACAGGTAATAACGATGTCAAAAAAAGGTATAGCAGATTTTACAAAAGCAGATTATATACTCGTGGTAAACAAAGAGTATGAGATCGTATATAATTCCAGATTTGACAGGAAGATGGGAGCTTCACTGGGAACAAAACCCTACAGGAACTTCTTTGAGATGTATCCTTCCATCGGAAGAGGCGAATCATCCATAGTCAAGACCATGTCCACGGGAGTTCCGATCATCAAGGAGGCTCAGGAATGGACAGACATCAACGGTAAGGTATACGTGACAGAAAACCTGACGCTGCCTATCTTTAACGAGGGCCAGGTGGTTGGAGTTGTAGAACTTACCAAGGACCTTACCAACATGGGGAATCTTGAAGATAAACCTGAATTCCTGGATTCACTGAACAGGGAAGGTAAATACCACCCTAACAGAGACTCAAACGACAGGACCAGCTTCGAGGATATTCTGACCATCAACGACAGCATGCTTAACGCCATAGAGCAGGCCAAGACTTTTGCGCAGAACAATAATCCGACGCTGATCTACGGAGAGACCGGTACCGGTAAGGAACTCTTTGCACAGGCTATAATCAACTATATGAAATCCCCGAAGCAAAAGGTAATAATCCAGAATTGCGCAGCCGTGCCTGATAACCTCATCGAGGGTATACTCTTCGGAACGACCAAGGGTTCATACACCGGAGCAGAGAACAAAAAAGGTCTCTTTGAGGAGGCTGACGGAGGCATCTTCTTCCTTGATGAGCTGAACGCCATGCCTTATTCGGTGCAGGGCAAACTCCTGAGAGTTCTGCAGGAGGGCACCTTCAGGCCGCTGGGAGCCAGCAGGGAGAAGAAGGTAAACGTCAAGATCATCGCTGCGATCAACGTGGATCCCATCGAAGCCATGGAGAACAATACCCTGAGAAAGGACCTGTTCTACAGACTCTCGTCAAACATGATATATCTTCCGCCTCTCAGGGAAAGACCTGACGACATCGAATATCTCACGGATAACTACATAGATCTTTTCAATGAGGAATACGGAAAGGACGTAAAGGGCATATCGGATGATCTGAGGGATTTCTTCCTGGATTACAGCTGGGAAGGAAACGTGAGGGAACTGAAGCACGTCATAGAGTCCATGGTGACCATGACGAATTCCGAGATCCTTGACGTAAAGGACATCCCGGTATATCTCAACGGCAAACATAAGGAAAAGGGCCAGAAGAAGCAAGGCGCACACAGCGCCGACAGCCGCATCATGATAGACCTGGAAAGCGAAAGCCTCAACCTGAGGGATACCGTGAACAAGGTCGAGAGGGAACTGATAATCAAGGTCCTTGAGGACTGCGGCGGAAACAAGACCAAGGCGGGAGAGATCCTGGGCATACCTAGGCAGACTCTCAAGTACAAGATGGACCGTCTTGGCATAGACGACGTGGAATGACAAAGGCATCGTTCGGTGTCTGTCACGGCGAAAAACAAGCGAAAAAAACGCTGTCTGCGACAAAAAACTGTCGTTGATTCTTGAAAAAATCAATAAAAAGCCAAAAACCAATAGAAATTTTTTGGCATAAAAATTGCTCAATATAATTTTACACCCACATATATAATCAATTAAATATTTCTTTTTTACTTCTAAGAAAGGAAAAATCGCATGAATTTGGAACTCAGAAAAGTTCAGATCAAAGACATCGTTTTTGATACTGAAAGCAAGATCATCGACGGAGTTCTTCATGTGGATCCCAAGAAGCTGGAAGAGCTGGTCATGGAGGACCGCAAGGTCAAGTCGGTGTCCTTTGACATCGCAAGACCCGGCGAATCCGTGAGGATCGTTCCCGTAAAAGACGTCATAGAACCCAGAGCCAAACTTGAAGGCGGAGACGTCTTTCCGGGACTCTTCAAAGAAGACATGCAGGAAGCAGGCAATGGCATTACCTATTGCCTGAAGGGAATGGCTGTAACTTCCACCGGACCTATAGTGGGTTTCCAGGAGGGAGTAATCGACATGTCAGGCCCATGTGTGGATTATACGATCTACTCATCGATCCTTCATCTCTGCATGATCATCGAAAAGCAGGACTATGTGGATCCTCATGATCACGAGGAAGTCGTGAGACTTGCCGGTATCAAAGTGGCAAAGGCTATAGGTGAGCTGGGCTTCGACTGTGAAGAGTATGAGACCGAGAACATCGAGTGGAAAACCATCGGCGAAAAGTATCAGGAATTCCCCGACCTTCCAAAGGTGGTCTACGTATATAACTGCATGGCTCAGGGACTGCTGCATGACACATACTTCTACGGAAGAGACGCAAAGGCTCTTGTGCCTCTGATGATCACTCCCAACGAGGTCATGGACGGCGCGCTGATATCAGGAAACTGCGTATCACCCGGATCCAAGACAACGACTTACATGCATCAGAACAATGCAGTCATCAGGGAACTCATGAAGATCCACGGAAAAGAGATAAACTTCATGGGCATAGTTCTCAACCCGCTGATGACCACTCTGAAAGAGAAGTTCAGAGACAGGATGCTCACCGTAAGACAGGTCAAGATGCTCGGCGCTGAAGGCGTCATCATCTCCCAGGAGGGATTCGGAAATCCCACCACAGACCTGATGATAGTCTGCCAGGAACTTGAAAACAACGGTATAAAGACCGTTATCATCACAAACGAGGACGCAGGCGTCGACGGCATGTCCGAGTCGCTTCCCGACTCCGTTCAGGAAGCCAACGCCATCGTCACCACAGGCAACTCAAACGCCACCGTAATGCTTCCCGCCATGGACAAGACCATAGGCATCCTCAAGGAAGTAGAGCGTGTATGCGGAGGAAACGTCACATCCATCCAGGAGGACGGAAGGCTGCTTCTTGAGATACACGGCATCATGGGCGGACACAATCTGCAGGGCAACACGCGCTTAGGCGCGGTTACTATCTAGAAAGGAGGTTCCGTAAGTGAAGAAGATATTATTCTATACAAATCAGTTCTTCGGCCAGATCGGCGGAGAAGAATTCGCCTACACAGAACCTTTTTTCAAGGAAGGCAAGGTGGGTCCCTCCAACGCCATGGCTCCTCAGCTTAAGGACGCGGAGTTCGTAAGGACCATAATCTGCGGAGATAACTATTTTGCTGAGAACATAGACAAATGTCTGGAGTTCATCAAGGCTCAGGTAGAAGAAGTGAAGCCTGATCTGGTCATCGCAGGCCCTGCATTCAACGCAGGCAGATTCGGTATCGCATGCTCAGAAGTCTGCAAGTTCGTTCAGCAGACCTACGGCATTCCTTCCATCACAGGTCTTTACTGGGAGAACCCTGCTGTGGAAATGTACAAGCAGTACTGCTACATCGTGGAGACCGACAAGTCTGCAGCAGGCATCAGAAAGGCAGCTCCGCTCATCGCAGGACTTGCCAATAAGATCCTGGCCGGCGAGAAGCTGGGAACCCCCAAGCAGGAGCACTATTATCCCAAGGGACAGCGTGTGAACGTTTTCCATGAGAAGGACGGAGCCACACGTGCTGTTGAGATGCTTCTTAAGAAGCTCAAAGGCGAGCCTTATGAGACTGAACTGGAGATCTCCGTATATGAAAAGGTTACTCCGGCAGAGCCTATTAAGGACCTTAAGACTGCAAAGATCGCTCTTTGCACCACTGGCGGCATAGTGCCCATCGGAAACCCGGATCACATGTACGCAGCTACTGCCAAGTTCTGGAAAAAGTATCCTGTTGAAGGAGACTGTCTTGAACCCGGCAAGTGGGAATCCGTACACGCAGGATACGATCCGGTATATGCCAACGAATCCTGTGACAGGGTAGCTCCTTACAAGGTGCTGAAACAGCTTGAAAAGGAAGGATATATCGGTGAACTTTATCCTTTCCTTCTTACCACTACAGGAAACTCCACCTCGGTAGCTGACGCTACAAAATTCGGTCAGGAGATGGCCGACGACCTGAGAAGAGCAGGCGTCCAGGCAGCTATCCTGACCTCCACGTGAGGAACCTGTACACGTTGCGGTGCAACAATAGTCAAACAGCTTGAGAAGGCAGGGATCCCTGCAGCTCATATCTGTACAGTCACACCGATCTCCAAGACCGTAGGTGCGGCACGTATTTCAGGTGCCCAGGCCATTCCTTATCCTACGGGTAATCCTCAGCTTCCTCCTGAAAAAGAAGCTGCAAGACAGAGAGAGATCGTCACCAACGCTCTTGAACTGCTTCTGAAGTAGCACATTTCAAGAGCAAAAAACCGGCGTGTCCGGAAATGACTGAGCATTAAGCTTACGGGGAGACAAGTATTGTTTCCCCGTTATTTTTTGGGGGTAGATGGGTGCTGGTGTGCCCTACGGTCTTCAAAACCGGTGTGAGGGGTTAGGAGCCTCTTTGATGAGTTCGATTCTCATATACTCCCGCCACGCAACCTTCATATGTCAGCAGGCACTTTGTCCTCGTCGCTGTGAGTGTCATCGCTTTGCGTCCTCGAGCGCAGGACGATCCCACGAAAGTCCCTTCGGGCACTTTCGTGCTGATCGTCAGCTGCTCTCTACGTCCACTTCAGCGTGACACTCATCAGCTCCTGCGGAATCAGCGCCTCTGACATATGAAGAACACTTTACGAAAGAGGTGCGGCGGAGCCGCAGATTATGTCAGCTCCTGCGGAATCAGCGCCTCTGACATATGAAGAACACTTTACGAATAAGAGGAATCGGCAGAGCCGATGAATTTTTGCGGAATCAGCGTAGCAGACATACGAAGAACGCCTTACGGGAAATAGGTGCAGCTGAGCCGCGATTGATAATACAGGAGATTTGATCATGAAAAAGGAACTCCTAAGATCATTACCGAAAATAGATGAAGTCTTGATGGATGAAGGAATATCGGCTCTCATGGAGAGGATCCCACGCGAGACGGTTGTGGACGCTGTGCGCGATTCAGTTGAGACTATAAGGGCGGACATCCTGGCAGGAAAGATAACCGAACCCTCGGAAATGAAACTCGATACCATAATCGACAGGATTAACCATACCGCGAATAAAATGGATATCAAGAGCCTCAGGCCTGTCATAAATGCTACCGGCGTAGTGCTCCACACTAACCTCGGAAGAGCGAATCTGTCCGACAAGGCTGTGGAGCAGGTGGTTTCAGCTGCGAGAAGCTACAGCACTTTGGAGTACGATCCTGAAAAGGGAACCAGGGGTTCCAGACATATCCACGTGGAGAACATCATCAAAAAGATCACCGGAGCAGAGGCTGCAATGGCGGTGAACAACAACGCCGCTGCCACCATGCTGGTGATGGCTGCCGTAGGAAGAGGCAGGGAGATGATCGTTTCCAGAGGCGAGCTTGTAGAGATCGGCGGTTCCTTCAGGATCCCCGACATCATGAAGGAGTCGGGTTCTGTTCTGGTGGAAGTAGGGACCACCAACAAGACCAGGATCAGCGACTATGAGAGCCACATCAACGAGAATACTGCAGCTCTCCTTAAGGTGCATACTTCCAATTACCGCGTGATCGGTTTTACAGAGGACGTCAGCGTAAAAGCGCTCAGGGAACTGGGAGATAAATATGATCTTCCTGTGATCTATGATATGGGTTCCGGACTCATGACGGACCTGGGTGAGTGGGGCATCCATGAGCCTGTGGTGAAAGACGGCCTCAAGGACGGAGCCGACCTTATTCTGTTTTCGGGCGATAAGCTGCTGGGAGGACCCCAGGCAGGCATAATCGCAGGAAAGAAGGAACTCATAGACAAAATAAAGAGCCATCCTCTGGCCAGAGTGGTGAGGGTGGACAAGATGACCATAGCGGCGCTTGAAGCCACACTTTCTGAATACGGAGACAGAGACAGGGCTCTCAGTGAGATACCCGTTCTCAGGATGCTGACGAAGTCACGCGATGAGCTTCAGGCTGAATGTCTTTTGCTGAAGGGCATGCTGGATGAGATCGGGGATCCGGAAGACGGAAACCCGGCATATACAATAAGGATCATGGACGACGACGGAGTCGTGGGCGGAGGATCTGCTCCTGACAGCCGTCTTCAGAACGTGGTCCTGGCGATAGATCACAGAACGCTTTCTCCGGACAGCATTGAAGAGGCACTGAGAAAAGGCGAGCCGCCTGTGATAGCCAGGATAAAAAACGACAGCGTGATCATAGACGTAAGGACGGTTGACAGGTCCGGATATGAGATCATCGCTGAAAGGTTCAGAGAAATAGAAGAGAAGAGGATCTGATCCCATGAAAAACATCATTGTCGGTACGGCGGGACATGTGGATCACGGCAAGACATGCCTCATAAAAGCTCTGACAGGAATGGACTGCGACCGTCTCAAGGAAGAGAAAAAGCGCGGCATAACCATAGAAAACGGTTTTGCCGACATGATCGCAGGCGACTATAACATTTCCATCATCGACGTACCGGGTCACGAGAAGTTCATAAAGAACATGCTCACCGGCATAGGCGGCATAGACATGGTGCTTCTGGTCATCGGTCTGGACGAGGGCGTGATGCCCCAGACCGTGGAGCATTTCAGGATCCTTGAAATGCTTAAGATAGAAAGAGGAGTCATAGTCTACACCAAGCGCGATCTGGTGGACGATGAGGACTGGATAGAGCTTGTGAAGGAGGACGCTCACGAGCTGGTGAAGGGCACCTTCCTGGAAGGCGCTCCGGAGATCGAGGTCTCGTCCTATGACGGATATAACATTGAAAAACTCAGGGAACTCATAGTTTCCGAAATAGACGATAAGATACTGAAGGATGACGCGAGCATTCTTTTCAG
>CACYYH010000030.1 GCA_902778565.1 uncultured Eubacteriales bacterium | reverse complement strand
TTCGCAAAAAATCAGCTTTTTGGATCAATTCGGCCTAAAGCACTTTTTTTGCAAAACGCCCGAAGGATCAATTCGGTCCGGGGCGTGTTTTTTGCGAACCACCTGCACCACGCGCCCGGCCCACGCCCATGCGCCGCCCTCACATAAAAAACCTCCTCACCGTTTTCACGGCAAGGAGGCCTTAATATTTATATCGCTTTTTTGCCCAGGTTATGATGAGCATTGGCCATCATCAGCTTGATACGGTTGATCTGATTCACGTTGGATGCGCCGGGGTCGTAGTCTATGGCTACGATGTTGGCTCCCGGGAACCTCTCGCGGATGGCCTTCATCATGCCCTTGCCGGTAACGTGGTTAGGCAGACATGCGAAGGGCTGGAGACATGCGATGTTGGTAGCGCCGGATTCGATGAGGTCGATCATCTCGCCGGTGAGCAGCCAGCCTTCACCGCACTGATTTCCGGTGGATGCAATGGCTGATGCAGCCTTGGCCGTCTCTTCGATCCTGGGCATCTCGTGGAATCTCTTGGATTCTCTGAGGGCTTTTCTGATGGGTCCTCTTACGAATTCTATGAACTTGATGCCGGCCATGTTAAGCTGGTAAGCCTTCTTTGTTCCGGAAAGATGCTCGTAATTGAATTTCTTGTTGTACATGCCGTACAGGAAGAAATCGATGAACTCGGGAACAACGGCTTCGCCGCCTTCTTTTTCGATGAGCTCCACGATCCTGTTGTTGGCGTCGGGATGGTATTTGACCAGGATCTCTCCGACTACTCCTACCTTGGGCTTTTTGATGTCCTTAAGAGGCAGTTCGTCGTACTCTTTGATGATCTTCGGTCCCAGTTTCCAGAGCTGGTTGAAGCTGCCGTTCCTGCAGTTCTCCATTATCTTATCTCTGTACTTGTCCTTGATGGCCTGTGCGGAGCCCGGTGTGACCTCGTAGGGCCTTGTGGCATAGAGGCATCTCTGGAAGATATCTCCGTATACTGCGCCGATAATAAGACGCTTAGCCATCTTGGCATCGATCTTGAAGCCGGGATTGGTCTCAAGGATACCTGTATTGAAGCTGATGACGGGAATCTGTTCCATTCCCAGATCCTTCAGCGCCTTACGGAGCAAAGCAACGTAGTTGGAAGCTCTGCAGCCGCCTCCTGTCTGGGACATGATGAGAGCGGTCTTGTCCGGATCGTACTTTCCTGTCTTCAGTTCCTTGATCATCTGACCCAGAGTGATGAGGGTCGGATAGCAGGCGTCATTGTTGACGTATCTCAGGCCTTCCTGGATACCTTCGCCGTTCTTGTCTTCAGGAAGGAGGACGACGTTGTATCCGCATGATTTAAGGGCTTCTTCAAGATACTCGAAATGTATGGGGCTCATCTGAGGAACGAGGATGGTGTAATCCTTCCTCATATCCTTGGTGAATACCTTTCTGATGAAGGGCTGGTGACCGCCTTCGGGCATTACGCCGTTCTTTTCGCGCTCTTCCATGGCAGCCTTCAGGGATCTGATACGGATCTTGATGGCTCCCAGGTTGTTTCCCTCATCTATCTTGATGAGAGTGTAGAGCTTGTTGGCTGACTCCAGAAGTTCCATTACCTCGTCGGTGGTTACCGCGTCAACGCCGCAGCCGAAGGAGTTCAGCTGTACCAGTTCAACGTCAGGCATATCCTCCACCACGTTAGCCGCGCGGTAAAGCCTTGAGTGGTACATCCACTGGTCAAGGACTCTTACCGGTCTCTCAAAGTCTCTTAAGTCGCAGACGGAGTCTTCGCTGAGTACCACCAGGTCGAAGGAGGTGATCATCTTATCGATGCCGTGGTTGATCTCGGTATCAAGGTGATAAGGTCTTCCTGCAAGGACTATGGATTTCAGACCGTGATCCTTTGCATACTTAAGGGCGCGCTTGCCCTCTTCTCTCACGTCTTCCTTATATCTCAGCTGTTCCTTTCTGGCTTCCTGAACTGCGTGTTTCAGCTCTCTTTCGGTGATTCCGGAATCCTTCAGAAGCTCGTACATTCTCTTTACGAGTCTCTCATCGTTGTCATAAGGAATGAAGGGATGATAGAACTCCACGCCGAACTTCTCAAAGTCATGGCTCATATTGTTTGCGATGACTTCAGGATATGTGGCTACTACAGGGCAGTTGTAATGGTTGGGAGCGTTGGGGTCCTCCATCCACTCATAGTTGATGCATGGATAGAAGATCTTCTTTTCGCCTCTGTCCATCAATTCCCTGATGTGGCCGTGAACGATCTTTGCGGGATAGCAGGCGGTATCAGAGCTGATATATTCCATGCCCTTCTGATAGATGTCCTTTGTGGACATGGGGCTCAGCACCACGTGATATTTCAGTTCCGTAAAGAATGTGTGCCAGAAGGGATAATCCTCAAAGATATTCAGAACTCTGGGTATGGCGATACGGCCTCTTACAGCCTTCTCCTCCGGAAGAGGCTCATAGTACTCAAAGAGTCTTCTGAGCTTGTACTGATAGAGGTTGGGCAGATCGTCGTGTGTCAGATCCAGGCCTGCGCCCTTTTCACAGCGGTTTCCTGTGATATATCTCTTCTTATCGCCGAATCTGGTGATGGTGAGAAGACAGTTGTTCTCGCATCTTCTGCAGCGGCCGTTCCTGGATTCGTAGGTGAACTCTTCCAGTTCGTCAGGTCTTAAGATACCGGAGACCTGTCCGCAGTCGCCCTTTTCAAGGGAGTTCAGCGCGCAGCCGTAGGCGCCCATGATACCTGCGATATCCGGACGGACGACTTCGCGTCCCAGCACCTTCTCGATGGCTCTTAAGCAGGATTCGTTATAGAAGGTTCCGCCCTGCACCACGATTTTCTCGCCGGCTTCCTCGGGGTTCCTCAGCTTGATAACTTTATATAAAGCGTTCTTGATTACCGAATATGACAGACCGGCAGCGATGTCTCCTATGGATGCGCCCTCTTTCTGAGCCTGCTTTACCATGGAGTTCATGAATACAGTGCATCTGGTTCCCAGATCCACAGGAGCCTGGGAAAGAAGTCCTACCTTGGCGAACTCTTCCACGGGAAGATCCACTGACTTGGCGTAGGTCTCAATGAAGGAACCGCAGCCTGAGGAACATGCTTCGTTCAGCATGATGTTATGGATGGCGCCGTTACGGATACGCATGCACTTCATGTCCTGACCGCCTATGTCGAGGATGAAATCCACGCCGGGCAGGAACTGCTCCGCAGCCTTATAGTGAGCCATGGTCTCGATTATGCCGTCGTCAACGTTGAAGCCGGCCTGGATGAGACCCTCGCCGTACCCCGTCACCGTTGCATAGGAAATGAAGCAGTCGTTCGGGATCTTTTCGTATATCTCTCTCAGGAAGCCTCTGGTGGTCTCCAGAGGGTTTCCTTCGTTGTTCTTATAGAAGCTGTATACCAGATTCCTGTCTGAGTCTATGAGGGCAGCCTTCGTGGTGGTGGAACCAGCGTCGATACCGAGGTACAAAGGTCCCTCGCAGAGGGCAAGATCCTTTCTTCTGATCTTGGCCTGAGCATGGCGGGCTCTGAAGGCTTCAAGCTCAGCCTCGTCCTTAAACAGAGGCTCCGTCCTCTTGGATGCTCTGTTCTGTGAACTGTCTATGTTCTTAAGAGCTTTGACAAGAGACTTGATGGTAACCTCGTCCTTGTCGTCAGCCATGAGAGCTGCGCCGATGGCGACGAAATATTTTGAGTTTTCAGGGAAGATCACTTCATCCTCACTGAGACCCAAAGTTTCCGTAAACCTCGCTCTGAGCTCCGATAAATAGCTCAGAGGACCACCCAGGTATGCCACGTGTCCTTCGATCTTGTGACCGCAGGCAAGGCCGGAAATGGTCTGGTTTACCACTGCCTGGAATATGGATGCTGCCAGATTGGAAAGAGACGCGCCCTCGTTGATCAGAGGCTGTATATCCGTCTTTGCGAATACTCCGCACCTTGCTGCGATGGGATAGATGGTATCGAAGTCCTTTGCAGCTTCGTTCAGTCCGTCTCCGTCGGTGTTAAGCAGTATGGCCATCTGGTCAATGAACGCTCCGGTGCCTCCTGCGCAGGTGCCGTTCATCCTCTGCTCCACGGTGGCGCCGAAGAAGGTGATCTTAGCGTCCTCACCGCCCAGCTCGATTACGCAGTCTGTCTCCGGGATCAGGTGCTTTACGGCTATGGAGCAGGTAACCACTTCCTGTTCAAAAGGAAGCTTCAGGCTCTCAGCCAGCTGAAGACCGCCGGATCCGGTGATGACCACCTTTACCTTCTCGTCCCCTCTCTCCTTAAGGATGTCCTCCAGGAGTTCCTGGGCTTTCTCGAAGACGCTGGACATGTGTCTCTCGTAGCGCTTATATAATATTTCGTTGTTTTCATTCATCAGAACGACTTTAACAGTCGTTGATCCTATGTCGATTCCAAGTTTCATCTCAAAAACCTCCGAGTATATTGTAACTCAGAGGCAATAAAAAGTGTGTAAATAAAGTAAAATAACTGTTAAGAAAATGCTAATATTTTTTACAGCGCGTCTATCTCGTTCTTCATCAGCTTGTTCAGCATGGCGAAACTGTAGATAAGTCCCAGCACCTCCCCTATGGGGAAACTGAACCATGAAAGAGTGACTCCGCCGATCTTTGCAAGTAAATATGCAAAAGGAACGATGCCCACCAGCTGTCTGATAAATGAACAGATAAGGCTGTATACGCCGTGACCGGTAGCCTGGAAAACAGTTCCGTTCATGATACCGAAGGCAGCCGGGATAAAGTTCAGACTGATTATCCTCAGTGCAGGAACTCCGTACTCCAGCATCTTGGGAGAAGCGTCGAAGATCAGAAGGAGCTTGTCCGGTATGGTCTGGAAAAGTATGAGTCCGATGACCATGAAGAACAGAGCTAACCTGATGCCCTCTTTTCTGGCCTCCTTCACCCTCTCTTTGTTTCTGGCTCCGTAGTTGAAGCCGATGATGGGAAGAACTCCCTGGTTCAGACCGAAGACCGGCATGAACACGAAGCTCTGTATCTTGAAGTATACTCCCAGAACTGCCACAGCCGTGGTGGAATAAGCCACCAGGATCATGTTGTAGAGCACGTTCATGACGGAAGCTATGCTCTGCATTATGATGGACGGAAGAGCTACCTGATATATCTCCTTTATTATCCTCTTCTCGGGGCGGAATCCTTTGAATCTGATGTTCACCAGGTGATTCTTTCCTCCGAAGAGTATGCAGACTCCGATGGTGAAACCTACCACCTGACCGATGACGGTGGCGATGGCTGCTCCTACTACTCCCAGCTTGGGGAAGCCCAGAAGGCCGAAGATCATGATGGGATCCAGTATGACGTTGGTTATGGCGCCTGACATGGAACAGATCATGGGAGCCTTCATGTTTCCCGTAGCCTGAAGGATCTTCTCCAGGTTCACCTGTACGAAGATGAAGAATGAACCGCAGAATACGATCATCAGATACTGGGTGGCCGCCTCATAGATATATGTTCCCGGCTTTGCGTAAGCGCTTACGAAGGCTCCGGGAAGAAGCAGTCCCACCAGCATGAATACCAGCCAGTTGCACACTCCCAGGAGTATACCGGTGGTGGCAGCCTTGTCGGCATCCTCCTGCCTTCTGGCTCCGAGGCGCCTGGATATCAATGAGTTGATACCTACGCCGGTGCCCACGCCTACGGCGATGATCATCATCTGAAGAGGCATGATGATGGATACTGCCGTCAGCGCATCCTCAGATATCCTGGCCACGAAATAGCTGTCCACGATATTGTAGAGAGCATTTATGGTCATGGAAATGATGGCAGGAAGCGACATGCTGATCATGAGAGGTCTGATGGGCATATAACCCATCTTGTTCTCCGTCACAGGCATTCCCTTTTCAGTTTTAAGATCTTTTGTTTCGTTCATAAATTATTACTCCAAAAAAAGCACGTTTGGGATTATACAACAAAAAACTTGCATTTTCAAGCAATTGTTGTATAATACTTTTCTGGGTCCGGCAGACGGTCGCGCACGTAATGTGTGAGGAAAGTCCGGGCTCCACAGAGCAAGGGTGCCTGATAACGTCAGGCGTAGGTAACTATAGGGAAAGTGCAACAGAAAACACTCCGCCGAAACAGTTAGGCTGTGGTAAGGTTGAAATGGCGAGGTAAGAGCTCACCGGCGTCCCGGAGACGGGGCGGCCTTGTAAACCCCACCCGGAGCAAGACCAAATAGGGCCAAAGGCGGCTGCTCGTCGCCTCCGAGAGGTAGGTCGCTGGAGCTGCATAGCGATATGCAGTCGAGATAGATGATCGTCTAATACAGAACCCGGCTTACAGCCGGGCCCACCCAAAGAAAAAGATCCGCATGAGACCATGCGGATTTTTTGTTTTAGTATTTATTCACTACGTCCAGAGCTTCGATGAGCTTTATGTCCTCATGCTTTTCCTGGAAGTAGTTCAGCGTGAACTGGTTGGCGAAGAGAAGAAGCGGTCTTCCGAAATGGTCGAATACCAGCATCTGGCGGGAGTCGATTACGTCCTTGACCTTTTCAAGATCAACGCCCTCTCCTATCCATCTCACCACGCTCATGTCCAGCCTGTCCATGCGGATGGCTGCGTTGTACTCGTTCTTGAGCCTGTACTCGAATACTTCGAACTGCAGCTGTCCTACAGCTCCCACCACAACTTCGTTGTACTGGTTCCTGTATACCTGGATGGCTCCCTCCTGAGCCAGCTGGTCTACGCCCTTCTGGAACTGCTTTGCTTTCATGGTGTCCTTAGGCGATACCAGAGCGAACATTTCCGCAGGGAAAGTAGGCAGCGGTTCAAAGAACAGTTCGCCCTTTACGGTGGACAGTGTGTCGCCGATCTGATAGTTGCCTGTGTCATAGATACCTATGATATCGCCTGCCAGAGCCGTCTCAACGTTCTCACGCTCATTGGCCATCAGCATGGTGGACTGAGCCAGCTTCATCATCTTGCCGGTGCGGCTGAGCTTGACCTCCATGCCTCTCTGGAAGGTTCCGGAGCAGATCCTGAAGAAAGCCAGCCTGTCTCTGTGAGCGGGGTTCATATTCGCCTGGATCTTGAAGATGAATCCTGCAAAATCCTCATCCTCGGGCTTCACAAGGATATCGTCTCCGTTGAGTTTGGCCTTTCTGGCTCCCGGCGCGGGAGATAAAGCCAGGAAGTGTTCCAGGAACTGTGTGGTTCCGAAATCCGCCAGAGCGGATCCGAAGAATACCGGAGTAAGCTTGCCTCTTGCGATCTCATCTGTATCGAATTCATTTCCCGCTCCCAGAAGCAGTTCTATCTCGTCCCTCAAAGCGTCCAGATTGTATCCTGCGATCTCGTCTTCCAGCTCGTCACCGAAGACTCCGTCATCACCGAGCTCGATGGTCTTTTTGGCCTTATACAGCACAACTTCGTTGTGGAAGATATCGTAGATGCCTTCGAAGTTCAGACCTGATCCGATGGGCCATGTGATGGGAACTGATGCGATGCCCAGCACGTCCTCCAGCTCCTGAATGAGATCAAAGGGATCCTTGGTCTCACGGTCCAGCTTATTTATGAATGTGAAGATGGGAATCCCCCTCATGGAGCAGACCTTGAAGAGCTTCTTGGTCTGTGCCTCGATACCCTTGGCGCCGTCGATGACCATTACCGCGGAGTCCACGGAGGTAAGGATCCTGTAGGTATCCTCACCGAAGTCGTTATGGCCCGGAGTATCCATGATGGAGATCTTCTTTCCCTGATATTCGAACTGCATTACGGATGAAGTTACGGAGATTCCTCTCTGCTTCTCTATCTCCATCCAGTCTGAGGTGGCAAATTTGGAATTTCTTCTCGCCT
This sequence comes from uncultured Eubacteriales bacterium, assembly GCA_902778565.1. Classification (GTDB taxonomy): domain Bacteria; phylum Bacillota; class Clostridia; order Peptostreptococcales; family Anaerovoracaceae; genus RUG754. Next base: position 12,987 of record CACYYH010000030.1, on the reverse strand, counting down.
TTACAGTACCAGCCTCGCGGATGGCTCCTCCGTGAAGGAGCAGCTTCTCTGTAAGAGTGGTCTTACCTGCGTCCGGGTGGGAAATGATTCCGAATATCCTTCTTTTAGCTATTTCGTCCTGTCTCTTTGACATTGTTTTTTCCTTCTGTAAAATATTAAGCCCATCAGGGCCAATAAGTAATATACCTTATTTCCTTGAAATTGTCCAACTATTTATTTATAATAAATCTATTATGATCAAATTAACTGAAAGACTTCAAAAAATATACGATCAGGTGCGTCCCGGCGAGTCCGTCTGCGACGTGGGGACCGACCACGGATACGTGCCTCTGGCACTTCTCGAGTCCGGCAGATCTCCGAATGCCATCATGTCCGATATTTCCGCGGGTTCTCTGGCCAAATGCAAAGTAAACGCCGAAGCCATGCTGCCCTCCTTAGCTCCCTTCGACCTGAGGCAGGGTTCAGGCATAGAGGTCCTTAAGTCCGGCGAAGTAGACACCGTCATCATGGCGGGCATGGGCGGTATGCTGATCTCTGAGATATTGGAAAAAGACTACCATCACTCCCACAGTTTCAAGCGCTACATCCTTCAGCCCAGAAAGCACGTGGGAAGGCTGAGATACTGGCTGCTGGACAACGATTTCACCGTAGTCCACGAAGACCTTGCCAGAGAAGGCAAATTCATCTGGCCCATCCTCACGGTGGAATCCTTTGGAAGAGCCCTCTTCGTCAATGCGGATCCCGACGACGTGGAATTCGAATATCCCCTGACCCTTCTGGAGTACAGGAATGAGCTGACTGAGGAATACCTCAGAAACGCCCTTTACCTGGAGCGCCTGAAGTTTGGATCTAAATCAGCCGGTTCCCTCACCACCTTCGAGGAACTCAGGACCCAGAAGCACAGGGTGGCAAGACTTGAATACATGGTTGAAAGACTATAAAAAAAACGCGGAGCACATGCCCCGCGTTTTATTATTCATTATTAAAACATCATTTTTTACGCCCTGCTATTGAAGAAAGCACCAGGAGCAGGATCACAACCGGTAAGGATAGATAGCTCAGCTCCGGTCTGTGAAGCAGATCGTAGAATATGAAATCATCCAACAGGAAAAACACCGCTGCAAGCACAGCAAGCAATATGGACAGTACCTTTCCCATAGACTGATTTGATGATGCAGATCTGCCGTTCATCTTACGCTGTGCTCTGTTCTCCCTCATGATCTCAAAGGGCGAACGGTCAGGTTCATCATCGGGATCGTGCCTTCCGCCGTGTTTTTCATCCAGGTCCAGATAATTCCAGAAATCCACGCCGAACATATCGGACAGTTTCTGGATTATCCTGTCATTGGGCACAGCTTCGCTGTTCTCCCATTTTTCCACCATTCTGACAGTGACTCCCAGCTTTCTGGCCAGGTCCTTCTCTGTCATGTCATTTCTCTCTCTGTAATAATTCAGTTTATTACCGAATCTTGTGCAATCCATATTTTTTCCCCTTTATCTTACAGTGTGAAAGGATTTATATCCACGTCTGAAAGTTCTACTCTGGCCTTGTCATATACGCCCGCATCCATCAGAATGGAGCTCATGGCTCTTCTGAAGATGTTTTCAGTGGCATAATGGCCCAGATCCAGCACGTTAATGCCCAGTTCATGGGCCTTTTGAGCGTCATGATACTTAAGGTCTCCCGTAATGTACAGGTCGCAGTTTTCAGTGATCGCGGAAACCATGAATTCAGAGCCTGCGCCGCTTACCCAGCATATCCTTTTAACGGAAATATCAGTGTCACCGGCATATCTGAAGAATTTTCTGTCCACCCCCAGCTGATGAGCTGCTCTGTCCATTATCTCATCCAAAGTAACGGCATCAAAAAACTCGCCTACTCTTACATAACCTTCACCGCCTTCAGCTGTTCTGAAGCGGTCGATATGAAGCATGTGTCCCAGATAATCGTTGTTCCCGTCGGTGCACTTGTCGAAGGGAGTGTGGGTGGAATATACGCTGATCCCTTCCTGGATCAGGTCTATCAGCATGTTTGCAGTAATATTATTACTGTCAACCTCTTCTCCATCGCTGAAGTCTATTCCCTCCAGGCCAACCACCTGACTTAAAGCGCCGAAGATCAAGGGATGATGGGTAACTATAAGGTCGCATCCCTTTGTAACGGCCTCCTCTATTACGTCCGAACGTATCTCCAGAGCCAGAAGGATCTTATTGAAGTCCGTCTTGAGACGTATCTGCCAGCCGGAGTTGTCCCAGTCCTCCTGAAGATCAAGAGGAGCCTTTGCCTCAATGGCTTTCTCTATTTCCTTGTAATTGATCATTTTGATCCTCCTATGACAACGCCGCAAAAGACAGAACTCCCGCGGCGCATTATAAGCTTATTCCAGATAATCCTTGAGTTTCTTTGATCTTGAAGGATGTCTGAGTTTTCTCAGAGCCTTGGCTTCGATCTGTCTGATACGTTCACGGGTGACCTCGAACTCCTTGCCTACTTCTTCAAGTGTGCGGGCTCTTCCGTCTTCCAGACCGAATCTCAGCTTAAGTACCTTCTGCTCACGGTCGGTAAGTGTATCGAGTACCTCTACCAGCTGTTCCTTAAGCATGCTGAAAGCAGCAGCTTCAACGGGCTGCGGAACGTCCTCGTCGGGAATGAAGTCTCCAAGGTGAGAATCTTCTTCTTCGCCGATAGGTGTCTCAAGGGATACCGGCTCCTGAGCTACCTTCTGGATTTCTCTTACCTTATCCACTGAAAGTCCCATCTCGTCAGCGATCTCCTCAGGAGAAGGTTCTCTTCCCAGTTCCTGAAGGAGCTGTCTGGATACTCTGATGAGCTTGTTGATGGTCTCTACCATATGTACAGGGATACGGATGGTTCTGGCCTGATCTGCAATGGATCTGGTGATGGCCTGTCTGATCCACCATGTAGCATAGGTGGAGAACTTATATCCCTTGGTGTAGTCGAACTTGTCAACTGCCTTGATAAGTCCCAGGTTACCTTCCTGGATCAGATCGAGGAAAAGCATGCCTCTTCCCACGTATCTCTTGGCGATGGATACGACCAGACGAAGGTTTGCTTCGCAGAGTCTCTTCTTGGCTTCCTCTCCTTCTTCGCCGCCCTCGGCCATCTTCTTTGCCAGTTCGACCTCTTCTTCAGCAGTGAGCAGAGGAACTTTACCGATCTCCTTGAGGTACATCCTTACAGGATCGTCTACAGCGATCCCCTTGGTCATGCCGGATTCGAAATCTGATTCAAAATCGGTGTCCAGGGTCTCGTCAGCAGTTATCTCCACGTCTTCCAGTACCACTTCATCTCCTATGAGATTCAGATCTTCGGGAAGAGTTTCCTCAGGAATGATCTCTACGCCTTTCGCCCAGAGTTCGTCATAGATATCCGGAAGATGAACGGTTTCCAGATTGAAAGAATCCAGGATCTTGTTTACGTCCTTTTCAGGCAGCTTGTTATTGCACTTCTTTGCCTGGGCCATGATGAGTTCAAGGAGTTCTTTCTGCTTCTGTTCTCTCAGATCCTTATCCTTTGCCTGAGCCTCTATCTCCTCTTCCTTTTCCTCATCAACGGGAACTTCCTGTTCTTCCATGAGTTCCTGTTCGATTTCTTCTAACTCTTTTTTCTTCTTGCCTTTTTCAGCCATCTTTATCGTCCCCCGTATTTTTTGATTTCCTTCTGTACTTCTATCAGATCGTTGGTAAGTGTTTTCATCATATCCTGGTCTATGCCGCTTTCGTCGGCAAGATCCATCCTGGAAACTATGCTCTTCTCCCTTTCAAAGAGTTTGTCCAGCTTCCATTTTCTTATGCTCTCCTTGAGAACCTCTTCTTCCCTTCCTGCCAGCAGTATGCCGGAAACAGCCTTCTCCAGGGCCAGACTTTCGTCCGGATCCAGCCTGTCGTTTATATCTGAAATGCTGTAGTTTCCCTTAGTACCGAACAGTTCCAGGATTATGTTTCCTATCTTCTTTGCAAAGGTATTTTCCATCATACCGAAATTGTCGAAGAGCACCTCCGTAAGATCCGGATTGGTGAGAAGCGCTGATATCACATTGGCTTCCACAGAGCTTAATTCCGTATCTGCAGCTGTATCATCTCTTCTTTCCGGGGCAGGCGCTGCGGTCTTGGCCTCGCCTCCGGCGCTTATCTCTGCAAATATGGCTCTCTCCGATACCTTCAGCTCCTCCGCAAGGGCTCTGACGTATATGTCGGTCTCCACCGGGCTCAGCGTCCTTAGGATAGCTGCGGCTTTTTTTATGTAGTCCAGCTTCTCCTCGTCCTTTGAAAGGTCAAAACCTTTCTTGGCTGAATCCAGTTTGTACTGAATGGCTCCCGGCGCCGCCTTCACCAGCTTCATAAAGGCATCCCTGCCATGGGCTTTGGCGAACTCGTCGGGATCCTTTCCGTCCGTTACGTGGAAAACCTTTACCTTCAGTCCTCTGGGAGTCAGTATATCGATACCCCTGAGGGCTGCATTGATACCCGCGCTGTCTGAATCATAGCAAAGATTAACAGTGTTGGTGTATCTCTTAATAAGCTTGGCCTGATTATCCGTAAGGGCTGTGCCCAGAGACGCCACCACGTTCTTCACGCCATGCTGATAAAGGCTTATGACGTCCATATAGCCTTCGACTATGATGGCGCATCCTTCCTTGCCTATATCCTGCTTCGTGGTGTTCAGCGCGTAAAGGTTGTTCTTCTTCTGGAAGATCATGTTCTCCGGAGAATTCAGATATTTCGGATTGTCATTGTCGTCTATCCTGCGGCCCCCGAAACCGATGACCTTGCCCGAAGTATTGATGATGGGAAAGATCACTCTGTTCCTGAACTTGTCGTAGTACTTGCCCTCTTTTCCCTGAGAGATCAGTCCCAGTTCCAGAAGGATCTTTTCGCCCACGCCCTTGGCCTTGAAGTGTTTGTACAGGCTGTCCCATTCCTTATCGGCATAGCCTATTCCGAACTTCTTCAGGATGCTGTCCTCCAGGCCTCTTTTTTTCATATATGTGTAGCCCGGATTTGCCTTCTCCGTAAAAGCCTTGTAAAAGAACGCTGCAGCCTCGCGGTTTATCTTGTAGTACTCTTCCCGCTCCTTGTTTCCGGAGGATTTGGAAAAGTCCACCTCGATGCCGTATTCTTTGCCCAGCTTCTCACAGGCTTCTATAAAATCCAGATTATAGTATCTTTTGGTGAATTCTATGACGTCGCCGGTGGCTCCGCAGCCGAAGCAAGTAAAGATCTGCTTCTGATCAGACACAACAAAAGACGGGGTCTTTTCACTGTGAAAAGGACATACTCCTTTATAGTTGGAGCCTGCCCTCTTAAGCGGAACGACCCTGCCTATCACATCTACAATATTAAGTTGGCTCTTCAGATCATCTGCTCCGTTTCCGGAAACGATCTTCGCCATAGCTGCTATCCCCCAAAAGTATTACTAATCCTTTATTACCCCAAAAAATCCCTTTTCCTTTATTTTTTTCAAAAAATATTTAATTAACTATTTCCATCCTTTTGGCACAAAAATATCCGTGTATGTGGAAAGCGCGAATCTGTCAGTCATTCCGGCTATGTAATCCTTTACTGCTTCCGCCACTCCGTCCTTCTCGGATATCTCCTTAAGTTCGGCTGGAAGAAGGTTCGGGTTCTCCAGATAATACTCGTAAAGAGACTTGATCACTGTCTCCACCTTATCCAGATCCTCGTCCCTCTTGACCCTGACGTTCTTGTAAACGTTGGTGAACATGAACTTTCTCAGGTTATCCATCTCGCTTTTGAAAGCAGGGCTCTGACAGATCTTTTCCTTGCCTTCGCTGTTTTTGATGACGTCTATTACCAGGGAATTTATCCTGGATCTGTGAGACGCGCCGAAAAGCTCGATGGAAGAATCAGGAAGGTCCTCGAACCTGATGACGCCGGATCTCAGGGCATCGTCGATATCGTGATTGATATATGCGATCCTGTCAGCCAGGTGAACGATCTGTCCCTCCAGGGTGAAAGGATTTTTTGATCCGGTATGATGAACGATTCCGTCCCTGACTTCCATGGTAAGGTTCATGCCGCTTCCCACCCTGTGGTGGCTTCCTTCCAGAACGTCCACTACTCGTAAGCTCTGGACGTTATGCTTGAATCCGCCGGGATGGATCTTGTTCAGCACCTCTTCTCCGTTGTGGCCGAAGGGCGTATGGCCCAGATCGTGACCAAGAGCAATGGCCTCTGTAAGATCTTCGTTGTAGTTCAAAGCTCTGGCAATTGTCCTTGCTATCTGGCTTACTTCCAGGGTATGGGTAAGTCTGGTCCTGAAGTGATCTCCTTCAGGAGCAAGGAAGACCTGAGTCTTATGCATCAGCCTTCTGAAGGACTTGGAATGGATTATCCTGTCCCTGTCCCTCTGGAATTCAGTCCTCACTTCATCCTTCGGCTCATCAAAAGCCCTGCCTTTGGAAAAGGCAGACTTGCAGGCCTTGGGATCAAGCATCTCTATCTCTCTTTTTTCTATGTCTTCTCTGAAAAGCATTTTATACCCCCGTGGATCCGAAGCCGCCTCCGCCGCGCTTCGTCTCGTTTACTTCCTCCGAAAGAACGAATTCCGCCCTCTCATATCTTGAAAACACCGCCTGTGCGATCCTGTCGCCGTCATGTATGGTGTAAGGTTCCTGTCCCAGGTTCACCATGGGAACGTTCCATTCTCCCCTGTAATCGCTGTCCACGGTACCTACTCCGTTTATCATGGTTATGCCGTGTTTGATGCTGAGACCCGATCTGGCTCTTATCTGAGCCTCAACTCCTTCGGGAAGTTCCACGTACATTCCCGTGGGGATCAGTCTGCGTTCTCCCGGCATCAAAGTAATGGGCTCCTCAAGGCTGGCCTTAAGGTCTGCTCCGGCAGAACCTGCGGTCTCATATGAAGGCATATTGCCCTTATCAGACTTTATTCTGATTATTATCTTTTCCATTGTTGTCCTCAAAATAAAACAGATTTCACGGGCATTATACCATGAAATCTGTTATAAATCTATGCCAGCTGTGAAAAAACATAACCGGTCAGTTCAGCGCAGGTGGATCCTTCAGGAAAGCCGGTGACTTTATAGGGACATTCGCTGCTTAAGGCCTTGTTCAGAGCGGATCTCAGTTTATCTGCTTTCTCCGCCATTCCCAGATGTCTCAGCATCATCTCGCAGGCCTTGAATATGCTCATGGGGTTTACGTAGTCCTGAAGATCGTCCTCTATCATTCTTGGCGCTGTTCCGTGGATGGCTTCGAACATGGCATACCTGTCTCCTATATTGGCCGATCCGCCGGTGCCCACTCCTCCCTGGATCTCCGCAGCTTCGTCGGTTATGATATCGCCGTAGAGGTTGGGGAGCAGGAAGACCTGAAAGCCTGACCTTATGGAGGGGTTCACCAGATTTGCAGCCATGATATCAACGTACCAGTCTTCAGCTTTTATGCCTTCGTATTCTGCTGCCACGCGGTTGCAAACTTCAGAAAACATGCCGTCGGTCTTCTTCATTATATTTGCTTTGGTGACAATGGCGACTCTTTCCTTGTTATTGTTCTTTGCGAAGTCGAAAGCCGCTCTGGCTATCCTTTCGGTGCCTGCCTCGGTGATAACCTTGAAATCCATGGTAAGGTCTTCGCCTATCTTAATGCCCCTGGATCCCAGTACGTATTCGCCTTCGGTGTTCTCCCTGAAAAAGGTCCAGTCGATACCCAGCTCCGGCACTGCCACAGGTCTCACGTTGGCGTAGAGATCCAGTTCTCTTCTCAGAGTCACGTTGGCGCTTTCCATGGTACCGCCCTTGGGAGTCTCTGTAGGTCCCTTAAGCAGTACGTCGCAGCTCTTTATCTCATCAAGCACATCATCGGGAACTGACTTTCCCTGAGCCTTCCTGTTTCCGATGGTGAGACCCTTGATATCTCTGAGTATCACTTTACCTGCATTTATCTCATCAGAAAGCATGATCTCAAGGAGTTTCCTCGCTTCTTTCATTATTATGGGTCCTATGCCGTCACCGTCTATCAGTCCGATAACGGTGGCGCTGTCCGAGGCTTTCCCGGAACTTTTTTCCGAACCCATTTTATCAGCCCTGTCCATCTGCTCTCTCAGCAGTTTTTCAAAGTCTTTTACTGCTGCTTTTATATCTTCTTCTCTGTTTTTCAAAATCATTTGTTTCCCATCCCTACGTATTTAAGCAGTCCTCCGGCCTTGAGGATATCTGTCTGTCTTTCCGTCAGATCTGCCCTGAGCCTGATCCCTTTGCCTTTTGTAACGTCACGCATCAGTATTCTGCCTGTCGACACACCTTCCATGAGATCCTTCAGTATGATCTCATCTCCCTGTTCTATCAGCTCATAGTCGAAAGGATCGTTGAAAGTAAGAGGAATGATGCCTGCGTTTATGAGATTAGCAGCGTGTATCCTTGCGAAGCTTTTTGCAATAACAGCTCTTACTCCAAGGTAAAGGGGTACCAGCGCAGCATGCTCTCTGGAGGAACCTTGCCCGTAGTTCTCTCCGCCTATTATGACAGAAACTCCTCTTTCCTTCGCTCTTTCAGGGAAGCTGCTGTCGCATACCTCAAAGCAAAACCGGGACATATAAGGAATATTTGATCTGTAAGGCAAGATCTTCGAACCCGCCGGCATTATGTGGTCTGTAGTTATGTTATCACCCACCTTAAGAGTAACTCCGGCTTCGATGACGTCTTCCAGAGGTTTCGGTTCAGGGAAAGGTTTGATATTAGGTCCCCTGAGGATCTCAACTTCAGAAGCTTCATCGGCATCCGCCGGAAGCAGAACGCCGCTGTCATCCGTAAGGAATGAATCCGGCATCTCAATCTTAAGATCGATGCCAAGACTTCTGGGATCTGTCATAACCCCTGCTATGGCAGAGGCTGCAGCAGTTTCCGGAGATACCAGGTAAACTGAAGCATCCGCCGTTCCCGATCTTCCCTCAAAATTCCTGTTGAAGGTCCTGAGAGACACTCCTCCGGAATTAGGTGAGAATCCCATTCCTATGCAGGGCCCGCAGGCGCACTCCAGTATCCTCGCTCCAGCAGCTATCATGTCGGATAAGGCGCCGCAGTCAGCAAGCATGGTGAGGACCTGTTTGGAACCGGGAGATATGGACAGGCTGACGTCCGGCGATACGGTTCTGCCCTTCAGTATCGCCGCCACCTTCAGCATGTCATATAAAGAAGAATTCGTGCATGAACCGATGCATACCTGATCCACCTTCATGCCTGATACTTCTGATACTCTGCATACGTTATCGGGGCTGTGGGGACAGGCTGTCATGGGCTCCAGTTCATCCAGATCTATCTCTATGATCCAGTCATAAACTGCATCGGGATCCGCCTCAAGGGGCCTCCAGTCAGATCCTCTGCCCTGAGCTTTAAGGAAAGCCTTTGTAACTTCGTCCGAAGGAAATACCGATGTGGTGGCTCCCAGTTCAGCTCCCATGTTGGTTATGGTAGCTCTTTCAGGGACGCTGAGATACTTTACGCCTTCTCCGCCCCACTCGATGATATATCCAACTCCGCCTTTGACGCTTAATATCCTCAGGATCTCAAGGCTTATATCCTTGGCTGTCACAAAGGGCCTGAGTCTGCCTTTCAGTTCCACCTTTATCATTCCCGGCATGCTTATGTAGTAAGCTCCGCCTCCCATGGCGCAGGCTACGTCCATACCGCCTGCACCGAAGGCCAGCATCCCTATGCCTCCTCCTGTGGGAGTATGGGAATCTGAACCTATCAGAGTTTTTCCGGGGATCCCGAATCTCTCAAGGTGTACCTGATGGCAGATGCCGTTTCCGGGTCTTGAGAATTTCAGTCCATACTTCTTTGCCATGGACTGTATGAATCTATGATCGTCAGCATTCATGAATCCCGACTGCAAAGTATTGTGATCCACGTAAGCCACCGACAGTTCAGTTCTTACCCTGTCCACTCCCATGGTTTCGAATTCCAGATATGCCATGGTTCCGGTAGCATCCTGGGTAAGAGTCTGATCGATCCTGAGACCTATCTCACTGCCCCTGATCATTTCACCGGATAAGAGATGTTCCTTTATTATCTTTTGCGCTAGTGTATACCCCATAAGTCTGCCCTCACAAATGTCTTTTCTGTATTATCTTCTGTGTTTATCGAAAGTTTACCTTTCCGCTCGTTTATGTCCGTTATCTCCAGTATCTTCTGCTCGATCTCGCCGGTGGAAAGTACCGTGGTCCTTCCCCCTTCATAGATCATGTCCACCCATTCCTTGAGCTTGACTACCAGCGGCGAATCCTTTGTATATTTGTCTTCGTCTTTAAGGTGGAAGTGCTCGTTTATCCAGTAAGCTATTCCAGCGGCTCCGGAGGTCTTGCTGACGCTTACTCCGGGAGCGCGGTTCAGGATCTTTTCAGTATCGAAGATGTTGTAGATTTCCTGGTCCTTCATAAGTCCGTCGGCGTGGATGCCTGCTTTAGTGACGTTGAAATTCTCACCCACAAAAGGCGTCATGGGCGGAATCTCGTAGCCGATCTCTTTTCTGAAATATTCTCCTATGTCGGTGATAGCCGTGGTATCCATGCCATCCAGAGTCCCTCTCAATGACGCATATTCAAATACCATGGCTTCAAGAGGAACGTTCCCCGTCCTCTCACCGATCCCCAGAAGCGAGCAGTTTACGGCGCTGCATCCGTAGAGCCATGCGGTGGCCGCATTTGCTACTGCCTTATAGAAGTCGTTATGTCCATGCCATTCCAGAAGTTCCGAAGGCACTTCCGCATAGTGGTTGAGACCGTATATGATGCCCGGAACCGATCTGGGAAGAGCCGTGCCGGGATAAGGAATGCCGTAGCCCATGGTGTCGCAGGCTCTGATCTTTACCGGCATGCCTGCGTCTTCCGACAGTTTGTGTATCTCGTTTACGAAAGGAACCACGAATCCGTAAAAATCTGCCCTTGTAATGTCTTCAAGATGACATCTGGGAACTATCCCCGCGTCAAAAGCGTCTTTTATAGTGGAAAGATAGAACTCCACAGCCTGTGATCTGGTCATTCCCATCTTTTTGAAGATGTGATAGTCGCTGCATGATACCAGAATGCCTGTCTCCCTGATACCCAGATCCTTCACCAGTCTGAAATCCTTCTTGGATGCTCTGATCCAGGTCGTGACCTCCGGAAATTCAAGGCCGAGGCTCATGCATTTTTCTATTGCTTCCTGATCCTTCTTTGTATAAACAAAAAATTCAGACTGCTTTATAATGCCCTTGGGCCCCCCAAGTCTGGAAAGAAGTTTGAACAGATCCACTATCTGGTCAGGTTCATATGGCGCCATGGACTGCATGCCGTCTCTGAATGAAGTGTCGGTTATCCATATTTCTGAAGGTGTGTTCATGGGCACTCTTCTGAAATTGAATGCAACCTTGGGAACTTCCTCATAGCTGTACATTTCTCTGTATAGCTCCGGATCTTTCACGTCCTGAAGCGAATACCTGTAAGTGCTCTGTTCAAGAAGATTTGACTTGTCTGACATTTTAAGCATTTTACCACCTGATGTCCTTTCGTTTATGCTTTAACTAAGTAAATCGCTAAACCAATTTTACAAGGATTATATCATAGGAAAAATGGGATTTCAACATAAAAAATACATTTTTTAAACATTTTTTTATTTTGTTTTTCCGCAAAAACATTTTTTCCAAAAAACTAAAAAAATCCCCTGCTTCTGTGCTTTCTCTTTACAGAAACAGGGGATCGAAATAAACAGTTTTATAGCATTATAAGTACCTTTGCCATGATGACCACGCATACCAGAGCAACGGGATATGTTGCAGCATATGCGGCAGCCACTTCATCAGTGCCTGCAGTAGCTATCAGCGCGCCGAGAGCCGGCGTACTGGTCATTCCTCCGGTAATTGAACCCAGGGAATTCAGGAGGTCGATCTTGAATACCTTTGTAGCCAGGAAGTAACCGATGACCATGGGAACTGTGGTGATGACGATACCGTAGATGAAGTATGAGACCTTAACGCTGTTAACGAAGTTCACACCGCCGGGTACGCCTGCGCCTATAAGGAAAAGCACCAGTCCCAGTTCTCTCATGAAGTTAAGAGTGCTCTTGTCTATCCTGAGGTCTATATCTCCTATATGTCCCATATGTCCTACTATGAGTCCTGCTACAAGGCAGCCTCCTGAATTGCCGAGTGAGAAATTGATCCCCGGTATCCTAAAGGCTCCGATAAGGCAGCCCAGCGATATTGCCATGAAGAAAGGAAGGAATCCATAGAGCTCGATCTGTCTGAGCTTCCTGGTGATAACTCTCTCTCCTACGCCGCTGACGCCTACTATCTTCTTTCGTTCCTCATCCATATTTACTCTTAATATCCTCGGCATGAGCTGAACGAAGAATACTACTCCGAGAACACCGTAGAGATAAGCGATGCCGTAACCGGCTGTTACCAGATCCTCGGCATTTCCAGCGACCTCTTTAGCAGCGGAAAGTCCGGGCGTGCTCGTAAGAGCACCTGTCATAAGGCCTACCGCCATTCCCGGTTCCAGATTATCATCCACAAGGATGAAAATGGCCGTTAAGATACTTCCAATGGCGATTACGATGACTCCCATATATACAAAAGCCATTGTGGATCTGTTGAAATTTCTGAAGAATTTAGGACCCGCTATCAGACCTACGGCAGCTACGAACATTGCCGTTCCTATACTGGAAAACATGCTGAATCTTGACTTTATGGCATCGTCAAAGAGCACTATCGTAGTTTCACCTATCGTAAATTCAGGGACCTTACTGACAAAGATTCCATAAAGGATTGCCACCAGCAGGACTCCCGCCGTACCGAGCGCTATCCCCTTTATCTCGATAGCACCTACGAAATATCCTACAGTAGCTACCAGGAAAGCTACGAAAATTATGGAAAAAATGCTTGCGGTAACACCGCCTAAATAACCCATTTTTGCCTCCTTATAATATCAGTAAATCCTGCCCTGAA
>CACYYH010000029.1 GCA_902778565.1 uncultured Eubacteriales bacterium | reverse complement strand
ACCTGCCGGTAAACTTTTCTTCAGTTCTGATGTCAGGTCTTACTTTCCCTGACCCTGTTCAGACAGCATCTCCATGGCCTTTTCCATGCTGGCTCTGAAGGCTTCATCCGGGATCAGCGCGATGCCCACCTCGTCGCTGGCAACTATGAGACGCTGGCCGCCCGTAAGTCCGAACTTATCTCTTACTCCCTTGGGGATCACGATCTGACCTCTTTCATTGATGGCAACGGAGCCCCAGATATTTTTTCCTTTCGGCGGGGGCGGTACAGTGCCTATTCCATCTGCGGTGGCGGTCTTAATGAGACCGTCTATGGTAGTGCCGTATACCTCTGCCAGCAGGCTGCATTTTTCAATGTCGGGAATGGTTGCGCCGCTCTCCCACTTGGCGTAAGCCTGCCTGGAGATACCGATCTTTTCCGAGATCTCCTCCTGAGAGAAGCCGTGTATCCTGCGAAGCATAACTAAATTTTCCTTAAGCATATCTGCACCGTCCTTTAAAGATCTATTTTCTCAAAATTCTTACAAGCTGATTTATAGGATAACCCTGTCATTATTATAAACAGAACTGCGCCTGCAATCAACAGGATCATCTGAAGTCCCATGTTTTCCGTGCCGAAGGAGTTCAGCGCTTCCAGCCCGGGAACGTGGTGCAGAGCCTCAAACACGAAGATCATTACGAAGCCTGCGATGATGTATATCACGAAGGGGCGCCCGATCTTATATGCCGTCTTAAAGAAGCCGCCAAGGAAGATCAGATTGAACAGGCCGAAGATCACCAGCGCCGCTCCAAGAGCAAAGAGATTGGCATTCATCAGCGCGTTTTGTCTGTAGACCGGCGCATCCGCCAGGGCTGTCATCCTTACGATGGCCGCTATTACCATCAGCAGAAATCCGAAGCCTTCGATAAGGAGCACGAACAGGTACTTGCCCTTCACTACGTCTTTTTTCGCTATGGGCAGAAGTGAGGAGAACACGATGTCATTGGCCTCTCTTGCAGCCTGGAAGCTTTGGAACAGCCCCAGAGTAATAAAGAAAGCTCCGCAAAGAATAGGATATCCGGGAATGAAAAACATCAGTCCGAAGGCGATGAAAATGTAAGCCAGCGGAGATGCGCTCAGTTTGAGTTCTTTAAGCATGATGTTACTCATTAAAATCACCTCTTTCCATTCTCAGCATGGTGTCCTCAAGGGTCTCCCCCTCTTCAGAAAACTTTTCCATAAAGCCTTCCTTAGGCATGGCCGCTACGATCTTTCCTTTTGAAATATATACGATGTCATCTGCGCACTTCTCTATGTCGGAGATGATGTGGGTGGAGAAAAATACTGCGACTCCGTCATTCTTCAGACCTGTGAAGACGTCCAGAAGCTCGTTCCTGGAGAAAGGATCCAGGCCGCTGGTGGGTTCATCCAGTATCAGCACTTCCGCTCCGTGGGAAAGAGCCATCAGCAGGTTAAACTTCACCTTCATGCCTTCCGACAGTTCCATGGGAGTCTTGCTTTCATCCAGATTGAAAAGCTCCATGTACTTTCTGTAGGCTGCTTCGTCCCAGGTGTCGTAAAACCTCTTCTCTATATTCACTATGTCTCTGATCTTTTTTCTCGGATACCAGTTCACCGTTCCCGTGGAATAGCCTATGCGCCTCTTCACATCCGTCTCGTTTCCCTGAAGCGGCTTACCGAAGTAGTCCACTTCACCGCCGTCGGTATGGATGAGATTCAGCATGGACTTGATGGTGGTGGTCTTGCCTGCGCCGTTTCTTCCGATGAATCCGGTGATCTTGCCTTCATCTACGTTAAAGGATACCTTTTCCAGTCTGAATGACGGATATTCCTTAACTATGTCCCTCACTTCAACTATACTCATAAAACCCTCCAAAAATTCGATTTGTTTGATTTCTATGAATATTGTAAACTCAGGTTACTCAAACTTCAACCAACTGCAATTAACACATTTTTAGGTTTTTTGTTAATATTAGTTGCATTTTCATAAAAAATATAAAAAACCGGCAGGCTTTCCTGCCCGCCGGTCAAAGTCTTTTCATTATCTCTTTTTATACAGCACCAGCTCCGGGTCAGCTCCTTCACACCCGTAAGTGCAGATCAGTATGAAGTCCATGTTTGCCAGAACTCCGAAGCATCTTTCGCCTCCGAACTCCGGTTCCAGCTGATTGCCCAGATAGGTAGTATTGTCGTTCAGGAACTTCACTTTGGCCCCGCCGGGAAGCGGATACTCTAGATTGACGTAACTACCCACGAGGGCGTTCAGTCTGGTGAGCTTCGGCATGCCCTCGATGTGAAGATCGTTGATCTCTTCGATGAGCTTGGCCTTGAATTCCTCAAACTGTCCGTCATCGCTGAGTTCCTCATATCTCTTCCAGTAGTCCAGATTAGGCAGCATCTGCTTCATGTATTCCCTGGCCTGCTCTTCGCTGAAGCCCTGAGCCACCATGTGAGGAACGCAGACGTCAATGAGATCGTCCATGTCGCTATATGTATACGTACCGTCAGCGTAGCACCACTGACAGTAATCCTCGTTCAGGCTGCCGTCCTTTTCGTGGCTTATGATGGAATCCTCCAAAGGCATTCCGCAGCACTGACACACCAGTTTCTGCGGCGAGCCAAGCAAAGTATTGATGGAAACGTTGAACAGCTTCGAAAGCAGTTTCAGGGTCTCTGTATTCGGAACGGTTTCACCGGTCTCCCAGCGGGAAACTGCCTGGCGCGTCACGAAGACCTTCTCCGCCAGATCATCCTGGGAAAGGCCGTTTTGAGTTCTGAGTTCATATATCACGTCTTTTGTGCTCATGTTGATACCTCCCTGTTTCTGACTATATTCTAGTATATAATGCCGGATAATGCACGCAACCCGCTGTTGCTTTTTTTATTTATCCAGCCTTGCCTTAAGATATCCTTTGGCGCAGATGATGGCCCAGAACAGGATAGCCACGATGACACAGGCCATGGTGATCATGCCAGTGCCGTGGATCATGGACTTCCATCCGATGGTGGCCAGAGCCGTTCCGATGGCGCCTACGATGTTTACCACAAAGGATACCAGCGCGCTGGCGGAGCCTGCCACGTAGCTGTATTCATCCAGCAGGATGACCAGTCCCAGCGGCCTGATGATGCCTTCGGAGAAGTACATGGGCACCACGCAAAGTATCAGCAGCACAGGGTTTATCTCGCCTATGGTAAGCAGCATGACTCCGCTCATCAGCATCAGCAATATGGTGATCCTGACTATCATGCGGCTGTTGAGTTTCTTTGCAAGGAGCAGATATATGAAAGGCGCCATTACGGAGAACGCCGTGCCTACAGCATAGTAAACTCCGTAGCCCGTGTTGCTCAGTCCGAAGTCGGTGATGAACACGTAGGAGCTCACCGCCACGTAGGCCCAGATGGGTATGGTGAGCAGCGCTATGATGCCCAGGAAAAGCGAGAAGGCCGGAGTTTTGGCAATCTGCACGGTTTCCTCCAGAACGTCGCTGAACTTATTTGAAAACCTGTTTTCCACAGGCAGGGTCTCAGTGGAGATCAGCATGGGTACCATGGTGACAAAAGTTCCGGCTGCCAGGAAATAAAAGATGAACCTCCAGGAGCTGATATTTATGAGAAAGGATCCCAGCGCAGGGGCGAAGATAGGTCCCACCGCCGCCACCGACTGAAGGATGGTCATGTTCCTCCGAAAGCGCTTTCCGGCGAAGCTGTCCTTAAGCATTGCGTTTGCCACAGTACATACTGAGCCTGAACCTATACCTGCAATACCTCTCATGATGGAGAGCATCACCACTCCCCGGGAAAGTGCGCAGCACAAACAACCCGCTATGGCCAGCAGCATGCTGATGATCATGACGGGCTTGCGTCCGTAGCGGTCCGAAAGAGTTCCTCCGATGATGGTGGCAATTGCAGCGGAGATGATACCCGCGTTCAGACTGACGTTCAGTTCTCCTTCCGTCACTCCGAATTCTTCTACCAGGATGGGCAGCGCCGGCAGATACATGTCCAGCATGATCCACTGGATCGTCACCGTGACCATCAGCCAGGCTGCCAGGAAGCCCATAGGAATATGCTTTTGTCTGATAAGTACGTCTTTTTCCATTACGAATATCATTATATACTAAACGCCAAAACATTCCTATGGATTTTTTCAATACAAAACCCGCATTCATCATGCGGGCTTATCTTTCATATTCAATTGATCATCTTATCAGTCGATGAACTTCACAGCAGTTCCATAAGCCAGGATCTCTGCTGCACCCTGCATCACCATGGATGAACCGTATCTCACTCCGATGACAGCATCTGCTCCCAGCTGCTCAGCCTCGTCCACCATGCGCTTGGTGGCGATCTGTCTGGCCTCGTTGAGCATTTCCGTGTAGCCTACGATCTCGCCGCCTACCAGTGTCTTCATGCCTGCCATGAAATCTCTTCCTACGTTCTTTGTCTGAACTACAGTGCCCTTTACTACTCCCAGTACTTCTATTTCCTTGCCGGGATAAGTATCAATACTTACTAGCTTCATCTAATTCCCCTCCATTCAGTTCTTTTATTCTCTGACCTAATGCGATCAGAACACCAACTATAATGCTTCCGAATATTGCTACCATCAGGATCAGCACTCCCTTAGGCGCCGGATCGATGCTGTCTGCCCAGAGGATGATACCTATGATGAATATCATAAGCACAACCATTACGACAGCAGCGATGATCGCTCCGTTTTTTCTTTTGCGGACGTCCGATAGCTTAACGTTCATAAACCTGACGCCTCCCTTCTCCAAGTCCTTCATCTTGTCAAGATATTTCGAAGCATCCAGCGATGAAAGGTCTTCGTTGTCCTCCGCCAGCATTTCGCATATAGCCTTCATATGTTCTATGTTCTCGCCGGCATTGTTCAGTTCATTTATGCGGTTCCTCACGCACCTGTCAAGGCTGAGCTCATTCGCCCTGAGCTTACGGATGTCCTCGCAGGAGACTCCCAGCTGCCTCAGAAGTTTCACCTGACTGAGCTGCTTCACGTCTTCCATGGAGTAATCCCTGTATCCGTTTTCAGGATCCCTGTCTGGATTTACCAGTCCCTGGTCCTCATAGAACCGGATATTCTTTTTCGTGATGTCCACAAGTTCCGCGACCTGATTGATCTTCATTTCCGTGGTCCTCCGGATGCTTTTCCCTATTTCTTGGCTTAAGTTTAAGGCTTCCACAAGGTGGAAGGTCAAGGGTTTTTTGAAAAATTATTTTAAAAAATTGAATTATTCCTCTATAACGGAGCCTGCCGCCACGCAGGCGATGATTATGAGGGCTCCGATCATCCCTGCCGGAGACAGTTTTTCTCCCAGCAGCATGAAGGAGAACACCGCAGTCATCACCGGGCAAAGACACTGGATCAGCGAGACCTTGCGTCCGTCGATCTTTGTAAGCGCCAGGTTCTGCATCAGGAAACCCAGGAAGGTGCATAATACTGCAAGATAAAGTATTATGAGCCATGCTGTGGGCGTAGTGTTTTCCAGATGGATACCGCCTTCCAGGAACAGGCTTCCCGCAAAGGCCATAAGAGCAGAGCATCCCGCCATCAGCGCTGTCATGCTTGCAGGATCCACCGTCTCTATGTAGCTTTTAGTGAAGACAAGGGCTCCGGCCATAAGCGCTGCAGCAGCAAGAGCCAGGATCTCCCCTGCTCCGAAACCTGAAAGTCCTCCCTGCACGCACAGGAGATAAAGTCCCGGAATAACAAGTATCTGTATCAAAAGGTGCTGCCATCTGAACCTGTTTTTGAAAAACAGAAAGGCAAACACAGGCGTGATCACCACCGAAAGCGATCTCAGAAAGGCCACTGAAGTAGCGTCCGTCAGAGACAGCGCCACGTTATTCAGTATGTAACTGAGGCCTATGCAGCAGCCCGGTATGAGCCAGGCTCTCGCCGGTACGTTTTTTAACGTCTCTATGACCCTTTTCCTGAAAAGCAAAAAACAGACAGCAAATCCGATCGTATATCTTACGGTCATCATGGTATAGACCGGAGTGACCTCAAAGGCGATCTTTGAGATCGGGTCTCCGAATCCATATATGACCGACTGAAGAACTATCAAAGCCTCCGGCCATCTGCTGCTGTTTTTTGATTCAAGCTTGTTCATCAGTTGTTTTCTTTGCTCTCTACACGTACTCTTCTGTTGTGCACTTCTTCCTTAAAGAAATCCTTTACAGAGCAGCCCGCACGTCCTGATGAAGCGCAGGCGCATGCACATGCGCAGGAAGATGCGCAAGCGCAGGATGATGCACATGATGAAGCGCAGGATGATGCGCAGGACGAACGGTGTGAGGAACCTCCGCCGCTTCTTCTGGAAGAGCTTGATGAGCTTCTCACGGGAACGTTGATGTAGTTGACGTGGATATAGGTATTAGGCGAATCTCCGTATCTGTAGGTGCCCTTCTTGGTGTATTTCTCGGGCTCCTTGATCTCGCTCTCCTCAACCACTTCTTTGCTCTTTATCATGCTCCTTCCGCAATACTGGCAGGTATCTTTTCCTTCCTCACGTGCCATGCCGCAGCTGGGACAATTGTCGTAGTAAACGATTTTGGTACGGACGATCTTTTTCTGTGTCTTCTGATCGGAGCCGAAACCAAGTCCGCGGAGCAGCGTCCTGATGAGCAGGAATACGATCACGAAAGGCGCTGCAAATGCGGCCAGCGCGAATACGATGCCTATGAGGCCGAATATGATGTCAAACGCGCTGGGGCCGTAATTATTGCCGCCGCCTCCACCGCCGCCGTTATTTCCCTGCTGGTTCTCGATGGAGAAGCCGTAGGCGTCGTTGGGATATACTACTTCAATGTTATATTTGTAGGGATAGTATGCTTCAAATGTCAGATAGTCGCCGTCTCTGTAGCAGTCAGGCTGCCATGCTCCGGCTCTGTCTGCGTTCCAGCGGATCACAAGCTCATCAACGTCCATTTCGTCGAACCATGCCGGAGTAAATGAGTAAACAGTCTCTCCCTCAGTGTACTTATCTATCTGATACATGTGATCCTGAGTCATGGAGAACTCGAGGGTCACTGTCTCGTCCTCACCGTAGCCGCGGTCAAGGTAGATGTAGAGTTCATCGCCGTAATCGCTGATATGGTCTATGGTATCCGTAAGAGGCGTGATGTCGGTGTGGTGTTGGTTGGGCACACCCAGATCTATCCACTCCAACTCTCCTATGGAATCGTCCAGCACCTTCCACTCGATGTGGTAGGTCATGTCCAGGGAAGCGTCTTCGTTGACGTCCACCGTAATGGTGAAGTTAAGTATCTCGTCAGTATCTGCGGATGCGGGAACGGTCGCCATGAACAATACCAGCAGGACGATCATTGCCATCATCAGCAGCTTGGGAAATCTTGCTTTAAAGGTAGTCATTAACAACACCTCCTTAAAGGACATTCTCCGGTCATTTCCGCTGAATAGTCTCTGTGTTCCGTACATCTCATGCTGTCCCAGATGGTCTCCCAGTCGTCTCTCAGCATGTTTCCGAGAGGTTCATCTGAAAGCCAGCTCTGGCAAGGCACAACGTTTCCGGCAGGGGTAATGGCCATGTTGGAGAGGCAGGCTCCGCAGGACGGTGAAGGTATCTTCAGTTCTTCGAATACCTCCTGTCTGATCCAGCCGGGAGAAGTGAATGCGATTTCCATTCCGTGCTCGTTGCAGTAAGCCACCGCATCTCTTAAGATCTGCTCCAGCTCTTCTCCGCTGAGCTGCATGTTCTCCGATTCCTCAGTGGTAGCATTTCCCGTCATGATCATACCTGAACAAGTGACATAGACGACGCCCTTGGCATGCAGATATGCCAGGGTCTTGACATAGTCCTTGTTAAGGGTGCAAAGCGGTGTGTTGATGCTGACGGACAGCCCTTCCTTCACGGCGTTGACGATGCCCTTTGCAGTGTTAAGGAACTTGTCTGCGCCTACCAGTTTATTGTGTACTTCCGGATCGCTTGAATAGAAAGTGATCTGTACGCTGTCCAGCTCAGCCTCATGAAGCTTACGGCAGTAATCTTCTGTAAGCTTGATGCCGTTGGTATTGAGACGCGATATGAACCAGCGGGCGTACTTTATCAGTTCAAAGATATCCTCGCGCATGGTGGGCTCGCCGCCTGTGAAGGTGATCTGAGGGATACCTGCCGCACGGCATTTGTCGATAATAGCCTTCCACTCTTCAGTTGAAAGTTCCTTTTCCTCAGAAAGTTCCTGCCCTGCCGCATAGCAGTGCACGCACTTCTGGTTGCAGTGCCATTTTCCGTCCTTTGCCATGGAACTGACCAGCGCGTCCATTCTGTGAGGCGCCGTCATATACTCCTCGTACTCGCCGATGCTCATATAGTGCACGTCGGTGGTAACAGGTTCGCGGTAAGCGATCTGTCTGATGGTGGTATAAATGGTCCTGATGTCCTCAGAAATGCGCTTTCTGGACAGCAAAGGAATTATCGCCTTGACGTTCTCAACGGTCTTTTCCAGTATGCTCTGGATGTCGGCTTCGCTTATCTCTTTGCCATCGTATTTATTGGTCTCTCTGATCATTTCCGCCAGATTCACCGCAGAGGCAAAGTTGACGGGAATGATATCGGTACCGTTGATGATGGCTATGCTGGGATTCAGCGCGCCTTCTTCTTTTTTAGGCGGGATCAGATGGATACGTATCGCTCCGGGTCCGTCAGGATTAAGTGTGGTATGAAGGACCTCGTCGAAGCAGGTATCCATGTATTCATTTATACGCCTGATGGTTTTGGTGTTCCTGAATAACTTAGGTACAGGTATCATTGCTTCCCTCCTTGTATGCAAACAATGAGTTTTATATTTCAGAATTATCCGTTTCTTCCATGCCTTTGTACTTCAGGCAAAGCATGGTGATATCATCAAACTGTTCTTCGTCTTTTACGAACTCGTCCACCGCAGCGCGGACGTTCCTCAAAATATCCTTCGGAGAAGCATCAGGATCCTTGTTGAGAGCGTCCACCATGCGCTTGGTTCCGAAGAGTTCCTTACCGGCGTTGGTGGCTTCAGGCACGCCGTCGGTGTAAAGGAATATCTTGTCACCGGGAGCCAGATCTATCTCATACTCCTTGTACTTGATGCCGCTCATTCCTCCTACCACCAGACCGTGTTTGTCCTTGAACAGTTCGAAGCCTCTCTGCCCTCTCTTTATTATCGGATACTCGTGTCCGGCGTTGGCAGCCACCAGTCTTCCGGTGGAGATCTCAAGGATGCCCAGCCATACGGTGACGAACATGTCTGCGTTGTTCTCCTTGCTTATGGTTTCGTTTGCTTTCGTAAGAACGTCCGAGGCGGAATCGCTCATGGTGGCGAAACTCTTGAGGAGCACTTTTGATATCATCATGAACAGCGCCGCAGGGATACCTTTGCCGCTGACGTCTGCCATTACCAGGCAGAGATGATCGTCATCAAGGAAGTAGAAATCGTAGAAGTCTCCTCCGATCTCACGCGCAGCGTCCATGGTTGCGTAGATGTCGAATTCCTTGCGGTCAGGGAATGGCGGGAATGTATGAGGAAGCATTCCGGTCTGTATCCTGCCTGCCAGCTGCAGTTCTCCCATGATACGGTGTCTGTCTTCCTCTTCCTTGTGCTTCTGCTCCAGATCTGAGATCAGCCAGCGTATATACATACGGACAAAGAAGGCCACCGCCATGATCAGCGCCAGGCCGATCACCATGAAGAACCACTTTTCTTCATAGATCGCTTTGTTCTTCGTTATGGGAACTGTGATGCCCTTGCTGCTGTCGCCTCTTTCATCCTTGATCTCCAGGACAAAATTATAGTCTCCGCCCTTCAGGTTAGTGTAAAGCAAAGGTCCCAGCTCACTGCGGTTCAGCTCCACGTTTTCCTGATCAAAGCCCTCCAGCTTGTATGAGACCTTGGGATCTGACAGGGAATAATTGTAAATGTAAGCATGTATGGTGAGCTTCAGAGTGCTTGTGGGGATGGTGAATTTTCCGTCTTCATCAGGATATATGCGGTGCTTGTCCGCATCCACGAAAGGCACCGACAGCTTTATGTCCTTTACCTCCTCCACCGTCTCATCGATGTTGATCCTGGACACTCCTGCATTTCCCGATATGTAGAGATAACCGTCATCCGTCAGTTCGCAGTATGAATTGCTGGTGCTGGCGCTGGGCAGCCCGTTGGCCAGACCGTAGTGGACCGTGCTTATCTCTTCATTGGCTAACAGCATATCAACAGGGGCAACGTAAATGCCGTCAGAACTCAGCACCCACATTTCTCCCTTGTTGTTTTTATACATATCAAAATTATTTGAATAAGGGAAATTCTCAATGGTAGTGATATTCTGATCCTTATCCATATATGCGATGGAGTTGCTGGTCACCAGCCAGTAAACGCCGTTCTCGTCGTCGCGTTTGATTCGCATGATGATGCCCGAAGTAAGACCGTCTTCAGTAGATATGCACTTAATGCCTTTTTTATTTACGACGTATATGCCCCCGCCATTGGAACCCAGAAGATAATCTCCTTCAGGTGTGCTTGATACGGTGAGGATCTCCGGATTTTCTATGCCGTCTTCCTTGGTGTAAGTAGCTTCCACCTCGTCATCTCTGATGACCGCAAGACCTCCTGTGTGTGCCACCAGGATAGCTCCGTCGTCGGTCTCATGTACAGCGCGGATATGGTTGGAAATAAGGCCGTCATCCTCATTGAAGATACGGAGACTTCCATGGTCGTACCTGAGAAGTCCGTTGCTACGCCATGTGGATATCCACAGCCTGTCCTTGCTGTCCCTGATGATGGACCTGATACGGACTCCTTCCAGAAGCTTATTGAGATCGGTTTCTTCAATAACCGATCCGGAAGACGCAGTGATCTCTGTCACAGGAACGTTTTCCACAATGCCGTCATCATTCAGCACCAGCAGACCTGTATCTGTAGCCACGAACAGCATGTCCTCGAACATGCAGGTGGAATTCACCACGTATTCCGGCAGATAGAATCTCTCGTTAAAGTCCTGAAAACGGTTGAGCACGATCTTCATAACGCCCTGCCTGCTGGAGGTGAACCAGAGATTCCCCTGATAATCCTCCATGACTTTGCCGATGGAATTGTTCAGAGGAAGGCTTGACAGATCGTGGAAGCCTTCACTGTCCAGAACGCCGATGCCGTTATTGGCGGCGATCCAGACCTTGTCTTCCAGCATCTGCAGGCCGATGATACTGAACAGAGGATCCACGTTTATATACGTCATATCATCTATGCTGCCCCTCAGATCACCGTAGTATATGCCGGTGCTTTCCGTGCCGATATACAGCATGCCCGGATTATCAGGATCCGCCAGAAGTCCGGTTATACCCTGGATGCTGGTGGAGTTATGGTCTATGTATTCCTCAAGCTTACCGTCCTTTACAATAAAGAAGTCATCCTCGTTAGTGAGGCCGTACAGCCTGCCGTCTCCGCCAAGACTCAACTGCTCGATATATGCTCTGGCGATCTCAGGATCATCGATATGTCTGAAAACCATCTCGGGTGTTATCAGGGTTATGCCGGTAGTAGTTCCTACGTAGATCGTACCGTCAGGCCCTTCGATTATGGTCCTGACCTTGTCAGCCCCGAAAGCAGTGCTGCTGTCCCACTTCTGTATCTCACCATGCTCCATCATCGCCAGACCGCTTTCGTTGGTACCGATCCAGAGCCTGTCCTTGCTGTCAGCCAGCAGACAGACAACGCTGCCGACTCCGGTGGTGGATTCCATTCTTTCAAATGTATCACCGTCATAGCGGATCAGACCGCCATAGCTGGCGATCCATATGAAGCCCTCGCTTGTCTGAGCTATGTCGTTGGCCTCCGACGTAGGCAGACCGTTGGTATTATCGTATACTACAGCAGAACAGCTGTCTCCCTGATAGACCGGATCAACGCTGTTCGGTTGGTCTGTGCCGTCATCGGCAAAGACTGCGCCGGTCATATAAATGAACACGAGCAAAAAACACATGATGAGGCATGCGCATCTCTTTGCTCCTTTCATTTTTCTCTCAGTAATTCTCATGGATCTTTCTCCCTGATATGCATTTCTGCTGTTATACTTGCTAAACTAATTAATTATATCATAATTTAGTGCGTTAAAAAATACTTTTGTGGTAAAAATGCTGATTACAGTGGCGGTCGTGGGACTACTACTATTTTTGCGATATATAACAAGGTGAAAAATTAATTTCGCAGAGCCGCCACTACTATTTTTGCGATATATAACAAAGCAAAAATAGTAATTTTGCAGGGGAGGATAGCCGCCACTACTATTTTTGCGAAAAAAAGTGCGCCAAAAATAGTATCAAATTAGGCGAATAGCTCATTTTCAATACTATTTTTGTACGAAAATCTCAGGCAAAAATAGTAATCTCCTTCCCCAGACGCTCCAAAACTACTATTTTTGAGCCATATTTCCCGCCAAAAATAGTACGCCCCCACAAGCAAACAAAAAAACTGCCGCATCGCTGCGGCAGCTCCATTTACAAAATATATTACATCCTGTCTTCCATCCACTTGAGAAGGTCATGATCTACTGTCTCTCTGTCCAGCTCGTTCAGGATCTCATGGCGGTCTTCCGGATACAGCTTCAGGGTCACGTCCTTGATGCCGTTCTTCATGTAGGTCTCAGCCACGATCCTCGGTCCTTTGCCGAACTCGCCTACAGGGTCGTTTGCACCGGAAACCACCAGGATCGGCAGATCCTTGGAGATCTTGTCCAGGTTCTCCTGGCGCTGGCAGTAACGCATGCCACGGAACATGTTGTAGTATCCGTTTACCGTGAATCTGAACTGGTTCAGAGGATTAGCGACGTATGCGTCTACGATGGCCTCGTCCTTGGTGAGCCAGTCGTTCTTGGTGCGGCCGGGCTCGAAGGTCTTGTTGTATGAGCCGAGAGCCATGTTGTCGATCATCTCGCTCCTGAAGTGGCCTCCGTTAGCCTGCTGCAGAACTGCGGTCAGAGCGATTCCAAGATCCAGAGTAGCCATGGGTTGATAGCCGGTTCCCATGATGATAGCGCCGCTCAAGCCTTCGCCGAACTTCTCTATGTACTGACGGGCAAGGAATGAACCCATGCTGTGTCCCAGAAGGAAGTACGGAACTCCGGGATACTTCTCGGCAGTATCCTCGTGGAGCTGATGCATATCTCCCAGAACGGTGAAGTTACCGTCATGCTTAGCGAAATATCCAAGCTGGGATTCGTCGGTTATGGACTTGCCGTGTCCCAGATGGTCGTTACCGACTACGTAGAATCCCTGTGATGCCATGAATGTGGCGAACCTGTCATAGCGGTCGATGAATTCCACCATGCCGTGGGCGATCTGAAGTACCGCTCTC
Organism: uncultured Eubacteriales bacterium; assembly: GCA_902778565.1. Classification (GTDB taxonomy): domain Bacteria; phylum Bacillota; class Clostridia; order Peptostreptococcales; family Anaerovoracaceae; genus RUG754. The sequence goes on along the minus strand of CACYYH010000029.1, from coordinate 8,914 downwards.
ACCTCGCCTTCGGGTATCCATTCTATAGCGTGTATCTGTGTAAGGCCGTCCTTTGACGGATAAAAGAATTCCTGCTTCATATCAATGCCTCCTTATTTACGTCTATTATACCACGATATGAACCGCTTGTATATCACGCAGGCCGAGAAAATCAGTCCCACATATCCCAGAAGTGTGTATACCCTGCCCACCAGGTGCGCAAAAGGCAGCAGTCCCAGAAGGAACGCCGCTATGCAGGCGCAGACCGCAAAGATATAGCTTTTGCGGGTGCCCTGTACCACGAATCTCTCGCTGATGGTCCAGAGCATGGCGCTGCATGATGAGAAGATGCCCATGATCAGTATGATGCTGAACACCGCCCCAAGGGCGTAGGAGATCTTCTTTGTAAGGTACAGCGTGGGCACCTGCTGGACGGCGGTGTTTCCGATATCCGTCAGCATGGCGCTGTTCATGAGAAGTATGGAAGCCATGAGGGCTATGGTTCCGATCAACGCGCCCCAGAAGGCTTCTTTTCTTGTGTTTGCTGTTCCGCCCAGAGCGGTATAGTACTTTGATCCTCCGCAGAGGTTGTATGAGATGTACAGAAGCCCCGACATCCATGCCCAGGGCACAGGCTGCTTGGCTTCCATCTGCTGTGTATATTCATTCACCACAGCCAGCCCTTCATGGTCTCTCACCACCGTGACTATTCCAACGATCAGCATGAAGACTATGATGGTGGGACCGATGAAGGAAACCACCTTCACGAAGCGCTGAAATCCCACTATGTAGGCTATCAGCGCGGCGGCAGCCATGATCAGAGCTCCAACGTAGTGATTAAGTCCGTAGTATTCCTCAAGGGTCGCCCCGGCACCTGAGATCAAGATGACCATCCCGGCGAACATGCTCAACGGAAGGAACCAGTCGTAGAAAGTGCCCAGCTTCTTTCCGCAAAAGTACTGGAAGTGGCTGTGTCCCTCGATCTTGTTATGAGCCTGCCCTGCCTCCAGTATCATGGGTCCTATCAGGAGAAAACCCACCAGGTTCAAAGCGATCAGCGCGAAGCTTTTGTAGCCGTAACTGGTGAAGAACTGCAGTATCTCCTGACCCGTTGCAAAGCCGGAGCCCATGACCCATGCGACGTACGCTCCGGCTATCCTTATTATTGATTTTACGTTTGTATCAGACATATATTAACGCCTAACCTATCCTTTGATTTCCATTTCGAGCTGATTGGTGATGTAGCTCTTTTGCTCCGGTTCGTTCACCCTGTCCAGCGGCATGGAATTGCCGATGAGAAAAGGCGACTTCGGATCGTGTTTTTTCATATTGGCGATGACCGCCTCGCGATCGTAATTCGCGTAGCAGTATTTGCAGAAATGCGCGCAGCTGTTGTAGGCGCCTATGTCGTTACCCATGAAGCAGTTGCAGTCCAGAATGTGCCTTGATGCGGGGATGATCATCTTCTCCCCGATGGCTTCCTCGATAACCTGCTGGGACATGCATCCTGAAACGTCGATGCCGAACTGCGCCAGCTCCACTCCCTCCAGGCAGCTCCTGATGGTCATGTTGTGCTTCTTCCCGGTCTCAGCGAAGGCCTTTGCCAGGGCGAACCTCTCCTCACGGACCACCTCCCTGGCCTCCGGGAAGTTCTTCTTTGTCTTTTCGAAAAGGTAGATGAAACTTATGACCACCTTCTCGGTATAGCCCTCAAGCTCCGCCGCCATCCTCTCGAAAGCGTCTATGTGATAGTCCACGCTGTAGATCTCCGAAATGAAGATCGGATCGTACCTCCAGCTCATGGCCTGAACGCCCACGCGGTGGGAGATCTTCTTGAAGGATTCGATGACCTTACGCTTATCCGGCACCCCGGGTTCGATCCCCTTGCCGTAGGGGGTTATGGTGACGAACCAGATCATTTTGAACTTGCTGAGCTCGTCCAGATACTTCACCATGGGCTCCGGATTCTTGCTGCAAAACATCAGCGCGTCCACCACCTCAGGATCCAGCCTGTACCGGCTCACCTGCTCAGGCGAATAAGGATTCCTCACCATGACGTACCCTTCTCTTATTCTGTTCATGAACCACTCGCTGTAAAAAGCAGGTATGTCAGTGCGGTTCCCTGTGTCGATTATCATCTTTGCTCCTTTGGCCGGGTATTTATGACCGGCCTTTCATGCAGTCTTTAGTGCGGCATCTTCCTGCGGGCCTTGGCTGTGAAGTTATCTGTCGTAACCTTGATCACCGCCACCGCAGCCGCCATCCTTGCGTCGATCTCGAAGGCGCGTCCGGTCTGGTTCTCCATGAGAAGCTTCAGGCCTTTGATCTTTTCCTCCTCGTCAGTGACGATGGAAGCAGTTCCCCTTCCGATGACGGAAGCAAAGGACGAACCGTAGGTGCAGGCCACGTCGCCCGGGATCAGTTCAACGTCGTTTTCCAGTTCCACGCAGACGTTAGGGTTGGCATTGATAAGATCGATCTTATGACCTTCTTTGGCGCCGTGCATATAGAAGGTCAGCGTCCCGTCGGCATATTCATAGCCGTAGTGCAGCGGAACTATGTAGGGATAGTCCCCGTCAAAGAGTCCCAGATGCAAAACATCCGTCTTTGCAACTATTTCCAGTATTTCATTGATATCAGTTATTTCACGGTCTTTTCTTCTCATTTCAGTCACCTTTATCAGCAGAAATATCTCTAACGTTATAATTATACCACAACCTCATCAGGCGGGAAACGGTCAAAATTTTTAAACTCTCATACAGATGTCTGATGCTTGAATTTTCAGCGGACATGTATATAATTATAAGCAGGACATCAGTCCTTAAATAAGAGAAAAGAGGAATAATCATGAGAGAAAAACTTAAGATCACAGAAGGCATTTTCCCTATGCCGGTACTGATGGTAGCAACATATAACGAGGACGGCAGCGTGAACGTGATGAACGCAGCCTGGGGAACCATGCAGGAGAGAAACACCGTAGCCCTCAACCTGACCGAGACCCATAAGACCGTAAAGAACATCAAGGCAAGAGGCGCCTTTACCGTAAGCATCGCTGATGCTGCGCACGTTGTGGAAGCTGACTATTTCGGAGTAGAGTCCGGAAACAAGGTCCTTGACAAGTTCGCAAGAAGCGGCCTGACAGCCAGCAAGGCGGAGACAGTTGACGCTCCCGTCATCAACGAGTTCCCTCTTTGCCTGGAATGCGAATTCATCGAATATCAGCATAACGACTACGGCGTAGGCGTTATAGGCAAAGTCGTAAACGTCACCGCAGACGAAAGCGTCATGGTGGACGGCAAGCTTGACATGTCCCTGGTTAACGCCATCGCTTTCGACCCTTACACCCACGGATACTACAAAGTATCCGAGCGCGTAGGCGAAGCCTTCAAGGACGGACTGAAGCTGAAGAAATAACTAAATTCAACACTAATAAAGCCACCCTCATGGGTGGCATTTTTTATGATAATCAATTATTTAGTATAAGCATTATTTGTTATATCAAACCGACGGTGTGATGTCAACCGCCAATCAGAATGATACCCAATGTGGTATCATTCATTTTTATAGTTTATAATCCCCTGTCCCGCCCTCGTTTCAGAAGTCGGCATCCGGTAGTAAAGCGTACTCTTTATAAATCATGCATGTGTGCGCGGTCTGAGCATAAACTGTTCTTTGGGATTCGAACCCAGTGCCCGCTCCTGAGCACCGCCAGTGATCAATCGTGACTTGCGCAGTCACCGCGTGATGCCCGCCCTCCGTGAAACTAACAACGCCTGTTCTGTCAGGCTATTTTTCTATTAATTCGGTAGTCCAGTTCGTCTCCTGGAGCTTATTATCTATTTTGCGTATCTCAGCGGCTATGTCGTCAGCTGTTTTCTGGATCTGGGAAACCTTTACCTGAGACTTTATCTTGATCTCAGTGTTTCTGGCGCGTCTGGTATTCTGATTTGCCTCATAGGCAATATCCCTGTATGAAGAAAGCTTCACCGACAAAGCATCTTTCCTGGCTATCAGCTCGGTGAGGGTTTTGCCGTCGGCTTCAGTCTGACAGTTGGTGAGATTGATGTCCGCCATCAGCTTTTCCAGCCTGGTTATGGCCCCGTCAAGTTCTTTTATCAAAGCCTGCGGGTCTTCCTGGGATTTCTCCCCCTCCTGGACCAGAACATTGTTGTTTATTCTCTGCTGCAGCTGCTGTATTTTCTTATTAAGGTCTGCTCTTTCCTGAAGCGCTTCTGCTAATTTCATAGTAATTCTCCTCCAAAAAACTTATATCTGAATCCAATATCGATTTTAAAAATCACTCTCTCGACCAGGCGTAGCAATATGCCTGGGTTCTGGCGGCGAACTTGGCCGTTTTCAGAAGTTCCCTTACCTCTGCCCTGGTGTACCAGCCGGCTTCGATCTCCTCTTCAAAAGACGTGCTCTCCTTGAACTCGCCTGCAGCCACTCCCACGAAGCAGACCGTGAGCTCATTGGAGAAACCGATGGCGCTGTAGCCTCCGTCGATTTCGTCTTTTATCTCCTTAAGTTCAAGTCCGGTCTCCTCCCTTAGCTCCCTGGCGGCAGCATCTGCGGGAGTCTCGCCCGGGTCGATGAGTCCTGCGGGGAAATTGTAGATCCACTCGCCTATGGACATTCTGAACTCCCTGTTCAGAAGGATCTTTTCACCGGTCTCGTTCTCCATGATGAGAACCACGGAATCCGGTGCCTCCTTCCGAAGCTGCGAAATATCAGTAATATTTTTATCACGGCTTATGATCTCATAGACCTTCTCCTCGCCGTTGTTGAGGAGATAGGTGATATCATAGCGGGTGATGAATTTGCCTTCGTGTTTTTTCTCGATTTTTTTAACTTGCATCTAAATTACTCCTTCTCGTGAGCATGCTTCATGTCCCACTCTTCGAATTTTTTAAGAATGCATTTCTCCTGGAGCCTCTGATAGTAGTTAAAATACCTTCTGCCTCTTTCAGGATTGGCTCCGGTGGGATCTCCCATGACACCTATTGGACTAACTGAACCAACGCCCTGATTAAAGAATCTGTCCAGAAGTTCTCCGTTAAGAGTTCCCACATATCCTTTCTGAAGCTTGTCTTTACGGACGTAATCCTCGTCGATGAGCATCATTATGGACGTCTCCCAGTCGCAGGCATGTCCTCCGCAGGTTCCGGGAGGGAGCCCCTCAAACTGATCCATTTTGATCAGAGCTGCGTCCAGTTCCTCCAGCGGCAGACCTGTCACTATGCACACCTCCGGATGAAGAGCCGACTGTTCTTCTGCTATCTCCTCAAGGGTCTTAAAGTTTCCGCCGTGGGATGAGGCCAGCACTATTCTTTTGAATCCGTGATGTATGTATGCTGAGATATAGTCCTCTACTATGCCTTTGAACACCTCAGGTCTCAAGGTGATACTTCCGGGGAATCCCATGTGATGTTTGCTTAAACCGGGTCTGATCACCGGTGCGGCCAGCGCATTTCCCAGCCTTCCGGCCAGGTCTTCCGCCTCCAGATAACCCAGAGCCGTGTCCGTAACCTCCGGAAGCGCCGGTCCATGCTGTTCGATGGACGCCGCAAAAATAACCACCGTGTCATACCCATCATCCATAGCCTGTCTGATCTCAGGCCAGGTCATGTTTTCCAATAAAAGATCTTTCATTCTGTCCTCCGTAGCTGTCTTCTTTTATTGCTTCGCTATATCTTAAGAACTGTTCCGATGTTCAGTTCCTTTGCTTTATCGATTATCATGGATGCCGTCATCAGGTCCTGAAGCCCGATCCCCGTGCTGTCAAACATGGTGATCTCATCATCAGATCTGCGGCCGGGATGCTTATTCAGTATCACGTCACCGATCTCAGTGATGTCCCCGGGATCCAGCAGCCCTGCTTTCACAGCCTTTTCGCACTCGCCTACCGCGATGACCTGCTTAGTATCATCCGCAAAGCATTTCGCTCCGGCAGTAAGTTCAAGCTCCAGTTCCTGCTTGCCCTCCATGTCTGAACCTATGCAGGAAAGGTGCGTGCCGGGTCTGACCCAATCCGCTTTTATCAGGCCCTCCTTTGAGGGAGTTGCAGTGAGGATTATGTCTGCCTCGCGCACCGCAAGTTCAAGGGAACTCATATCTTCAGCGAAATCCACAGTGATCCCGGCGGGGATGTTTTGCTTAACTTCACCTGCGAAGGCTTCCGCCCTTCCGGGGGTATGGACATTTGCTACAGTGATCTTTCTGATACCGGGCATGACTTCCATAGTTGCCTTTATGAGGGGCATCGCCTGAGCGCCTGTACCGAGGACCAGGACCTTTTCAGAATCCTGCCTTGCCAGGTACTTGACTCCGACTCCACCGGCAGCCCCCGTCCTCATGTTGGTTATGAGAGTGCCATCAAGCATACCCTTAAGCATACCTGTGGTACGGTCAAATATGAGAATGGTCCCGCTGAGCCGCGGAAGCCCATATGCATCATTGCCATAAAATGCGCTTACCAGCTTCATTCCGAAGACTCCGGCGCCATCCATGCTGCCGCTTTTGATGTCGAATTCAGAATCTTCACCGCTGAACTCATGGCAAACCAGCGGAAAAAGCTCAGCTTCACCGCTCACCTTAAGGGCATAAGCCTTCTCCATCGCAGATATCACCGTAGACATATCCAAAAGCGATGCTATCTCTTCCTGATTGATCAAAATAAATTCCTGCACGATATCACCTATTTTCTTTCCGGTATTCTCTCCTGTAGTCTTTAGGTTTTTATTGATAAATCACAGTACGACTTTTATCAGTCTTCCTGCGTAAGCAGTTCTATGGCCTTCCTGTATTTTTCCACCCTCTCCAGAGCCTTCTCATCCACCGCGTCCAGCCTGGAAAGATCGCTGTTATGCCTGAGATCCGCCAGCTTCACAGCCCTGGCGATGGGGTTATCCTTAAGCTTTGCCACATAGTCCAGATACGGCACAGAATCATCGTGAGTCATGAGAGCCAGCGCCCCGGTTACGCTGTCCGGGAAGCCCTTGGCCTTCAGATCCTCCAGAGTATAGTCCGTATCCTCGATCACATCGTGGAGCAAAGCAACGGCCACCGTCTCTTCAGTCTCCATCTGCTCCGCCACATGGAAAGGATGATAGACGTAGGGCATGCCGCTCTTGTCCAGCTGATCCTTGTGGGCAGCAAAGGATAGTTTCAGTGCTTTTTTAGTCAGGGGTGTGTAAAGCATGTTAAATCCATTCCTTCGTAAATAATTCAATATTGTTGATTATATTTTTGTTAAAATACATGCTGCACTTTACGCGCTCATTAATCTTGTCTTCTTCTCAATACTCTAACTCTCTGGATTTAATTCTGCCTTTTACTGCCTCTACAACCTCCGCATAACAATAAGAACTGCCTTCTATTATGAACCGCCCGGAGATCTCAGCGTCAGGATATTTCTCCAAGATTCTTTCTGCCACGGATTTAAACGTGGCTCCTTCATTTCCAAACTCATCAACATATGAATTCTTGTTAAAAAGTTTACCTACCAGTACAAAACCTGCTTCTTCTGAAGAAACAGCGTCAGCACACACTCCACATTCCGTTATTTCAGGAGTTAACAATGCATTTTCGATGACAATATTTCTTGCCTCCTTAAACAGATCGCCTTCTCTTGACACTTCCACGAATTTAATGTGTTCACATTTTGGCTCTTTTCCATCCCAGATCTCTTCAAGTCCCTTACCGACACCATGCAACAACATCATTGTGAATTCATCAATAAACAAAGACTTTAGCCTTCAAAGGATTCAGGAAGTAACCCGTCATTTGTTTTTATGTCCTTCTGTTTCACAAACCCATAGCTAAGAGATAGTAAGTTATCCTCTCTCATGCCTGTGTTCTTATTTTTTCGTTCTTTTACTATTGAAGATAGTTGAATTGTATCCCATTTTTCTGGTATACTGCCAATCCATTCTATGCCACTATCCTTCATAGGTACATCAGGATCAAGGCCTTTTGTTACCGCTTCAGTAATAAGTGACTGCTTATATTCCTTCAGTTTCTCTATCTGTGCTTCTTCATTGGCTATAAGGGCATCTGTTTTAGCAATTGTTTCTTCTAATTTCTGAGCAATTGTTCCCTGCTCTTCAATGGAAGGAACAGGCACAACTATATTTCTCATTTCTTGCCAACGTGTAGTCCAAAGGTCATCGACAATTCCATGCCCCCAACGATAAAACTCATCTGCAAATTGAGATGAATGAAATAACCAATTATAATATTTTGGATTCATTTCACCTCTAGGTTTTAAAACAGTATTTATCAAAGATACAGATCCATCATAATCTGAAATGCCACATGACCCTCTCCGGTCTGATCTACTATTAATTGCAAAATCCCCCTTCTTCACCAATTTCCTATCATCATGTGCGTCCGTCTTAGCTGCAGTTTCAAGCTGAGGAACTATGCCTTTCATAGTAACTGACAGTGGAGGATAGTCTCTGTCGCTTACTTTTTCATTTCTTAAAGAATATAAAGAATTGATTGTCGATAATTCCCAGTTTTCAGGAATATCTCCAAGCCATTTTTGCTTACTGTTTTTAATCTCACGCATTGCCAAACAACTCCTTCATCAGCTCTGTTTCCTCTGCTTCTAATCTCTTTATTTCTTCAAAGATCTCGCTTGAAGGAACCGGTGGCACAAACTTATAGAATAACCTTGTAAACGGTATTTCATATCCTATCTTATCTTTTGCATGGTCTATATATGCAGCAGGATTGTATGGCAGAACGTTCTTTGCCATATACTCATCTATATCATCCTGCAAAGGGATAGTCTCATTATCAGAAGCTCCTTTTATTGGCTGCTTCTTACCCTTCTTCAATACTGGATTACCTGACTCATCACAAAGAGCTGTTTCAACAGTAACCTTTGTATACCCAAAGAAATCATTGTCGAAAACCTTTGCTTCAACTA